>NZ_JBSGIW010000015.1:0-109609 GCF_053605265.1 Streptomyces sp. NPDC003943
GTCGGGGCGGGTGCGCCGGACCGTTTCTGCGTGGGGGGCCGGGCGATCCGGGCCGCGTCGTGCCTCGTGGATCGGGCCGCCTCAGCCCGCCGCGGCGTGCCCGGCGGGCCACGCGCCGGAGGGCAGGGTCCGCGGCCCGAGGCCGCCGCAGGCCACGGCCGCCTCGCGGAAGTCGGCCTCGTACCCCTCCAGGAGGCGCAGGAAGCGGCGGGTGGGCCCGGTCAGGCTGGTGCCCCGGGGGCTGCGCAGCAGCAGGCGGGCGCCGAAGGCGTGCTCCAGGCGGTGGATGCGGCGGGTCAGCGCGGACTGGCTGATGGACAGCACGGCCGCCGCGCGGTTGATGCTGCCGTGCCGCGCCACGGCCCGCAGCAGGTGGAGGTCCTCCACGTCCAGCTTGCGTCCCTCGGCCGGCACCGGTGACGCGTCGGGGTGCGTCCCGCCGTGCGGACCGGTCCCGGCGGGGTCGGCGTGCCGCCGGGTCTGCTCGGCGTGCCACCTGGTCCACCAGGGCTCGTCGAGCAGGTCGCGGTGGTGCGCGGCGAAGCGGCGCAGATGGCCGCGGGCGATCAGCGCGGCGAGCCGTGCGGCCAGCGCCGGCGGGACGACCGTGGGGTCCGCGAGCAGGCTCGCGGTGCGGCGCGGGCGCTCCACGAGCGAGCGGCGCACCAGCGAGGGCGCGTGCGCGGCCGGGTGCGCGGGCGAGCCGAGACCGATCGCGTCGCCGCGGCTCAGGATGCCGCGGACCACGGAGGCGTCGGCGACCTGCAGCCGCGCGGGCGCCGGCAGTCCGGCCGCCTGGAAGACGCGGGCCACCAGGATCTCGGAGGCCGGCCCGGACTCGGACACCCAGCTCTCGTCGCGCAGGTCGGCGAGCGAGACCTGCCGCCGGGCGGCCAGCGGGTGCTCGCGCGGCAGGATCACCCACAGGGGGTCGTCGAGCACCTCGTACGTCCGCGTGGGCCGCTCCAGCGCGTGGCGCGGCGCGTCCACGGTCCAGGTGTACGCGGCGTCGACGACGTAGTCCGCGAGGTGCGCGGTGACCTGGTGCGGCTGCTCGTGGCGGACCGCGAGGAGCAGACCGAGGGAGGCCGCCGCGTCCTCGACCACGTCCTCCAGGAGGGGCGCCGTGGTGGCGAGGGAGAGCACTTCCGGTGCGTCGACGGCCTCGGAGCCGTGGCCGAGCAGCTGGGTGCGCGCGGCGAGGTCGATGCGGCGGAAGTAGCGGCGGCCGGCGACCAGCATGCGGGAGCCGGCCGACGTCAGCCGGGCGGTGTGCAGGCCGCGCAGGGTGAGCGGGGCGCCGACCGCCCGGTCGAGCCGGTCGAGCCGGCGGTCCACGGTGCTGTGCCGGGTGCCCGCGCGGCGGGCCACTTCGGCGATGTCGCCGTACTGTCCCACCGCGGCGAGCAACGAAAGATCGTCCCTGCTCAGGGACGACACCGATTCCGTCCCGTCCGCGAGGGTCGGCTCCCATTCCGTCAAGAGAGACAATTTCGGTTCCCTTTTCCATCGAAGAATCAACGCCGAATTGCCCGTTGCTTTTCTGGAATCGCGGAATCGATCATGGCAGGCGGTTCTCTTCTGCCGCTCCTCGCGGCCGGCCGCCGAGAGCGCGCGGAGACCGGCCCGATAGCGGTCCGGGCCCGGACGGGTCGGGCCCCGTGGGGCGTGTCGGTCAGACCGTGTCGGTCGGGCGGACCAGGATCTCCTGGACGGTGGCGTGCGGCGGCGCGGTCACGGCGTACCGGACGGCCTCGGCGACGTCGGCGGCGCTCAGCGTGCGGATCCGGCCGACCTTCTCCTCGAAGGCCGCCTTGGTCGGGGCGTGGGTGATGTGGCTGCGCAACTCCGTCTCGACGGTGCCGGGTTCGATGAGGACCACCCGCACACCGCGCTCGGTGACCTCCTGGCGCAGCGTCTCGCTGAAGGCGTTCACGGCGAACTTGGTGGCCTGGTAGACGCCGGCGTTGCGGACGACCGTACGGCCCGCGATGGAGGACATCTGCACGATGACGCCCTTGCTCTCCAGCAGGTGCGGCAGGCCGGCCCGGGTCATGTGGAGCACGCCGAGCAGGTTGGTGTCGATCATCCGGGTCCAGTCCGTGGGGTCGGCGCCCTCGATGGGCCCGAGCAGCATCAGACCCGCGTTGTTGACCAGGATGTCCAGGCCGCCGAGGGCCTCGACGGTGGAGCGCACGGCCTCCTCCGCCGCGGCGGCGTCGGTGACGTCGAGCTCGACCACGTGGACCTTCGCGCCGGCGGCGGCCAGTTCGTCGGCGAGCGCGCGCAGGCGCTCGACCCGGCGCGCGGCGACCGCCACGGCGGCGCCCTCGGCCGCCAGCATCCGGGCCGTGGCCTCGCCGATTCCCGAGCTCGCTCCGGTGACGAGCGCGACCTTGCCCTGCAGTGCGGATGACATCGTTTCTCCCCAGGTGGTACCGCGGTCGTGCTGCCCGGCGGTAATAGTGGCGTACGGAGTTCCAGAGAACCGGTGAACCGGAGAATACGAAGGCGGCGGGCCGCCCATCGCGTTCCCGGTTATGACTGTTTCCGCGCGGTTATGCGACCGGCGGATCGCACCCGGGCACGGCCTTCGCCGCTCCGGCAGATTGGCTGCACGACAGGGCGATCCGTGTGCAGCGATGGGCGGTTGATGATGAGCGAGGCAGCTCCTCGGCAGCGACAGGAGGCGTCGGCGTACCCGATGCCCCGCGTCTCCCCCGTGGATCCCCCGCCGGAGCTCGCCGAGTTGCGGGCCGGGCGGGCCGCGAGCCGGGTCACCCTCTGGGACGGCAGCGAGGTGTGGCTGGTGACCTCGCACGCCGCCGTACGCTCGCTGCTCGGCGACCGCCGCCTCACCGCGGTCACCAGCGCGCCCGGCTTCCCGATGCTGACCCGCACCTCCCCGCTGGTGCGCGCCAACCCGAAGTCGGCCTCGTTCATCCGCATGGACGACCCTGAGCACTCCCGGCTGCGCTCCATGCTGACCCGCGACTTCCTGACCCGGCGGGCCGAGGCCCTGCGGCCGGCGGTGCGCGAACTCCTCGACGAGACCCTGGCCGGTCTGGTGACCGGGCAGCGCCCCGTCGACCTGGTGCAGGGGCTGACCATTCCGGTGCCGTCCCGGGTCATCACCATGCTGTTCGGGGCCGGCGACGACCGCCGCGAGTTCATCGAGAGCCGCAGCGCGATCCTCATCGACCGCGGCTACACCCCCGACCAGGTCGCGACGGCCCGCGACGAACTGGACGGCTATCTGCGCGAGCTGGTCGAGGAGCGGATCGCCGATCCCGGCTCCGACCTGATCAGCCGGCTGGTGCTCGACCAGGTGCGCCCGGGCCACCTCACCGTCGAGGAACTGGTGCCCATGTGCCGCCTGCTGCTCGTGGCCGGCCACGGCACGACCACCAGCCAGGCCAGCCTGAGCCTGCTCAGCCTGCTGACCGACCCGCACCTGGCCGACGCGCTCGCCGCGGACCCGGACCTGATGCCCAAGGCCGTCGACGAGCTGCTGCGCTTCCACTCCATCGTGCAGAACGGCCTGGCCCGGGCGGCGATCGAGGACGTGCAGCTCGACGACGTGCTGATCCGGGCCGGCGAGGGCGTGGTGCTCTCGCTGTCGGCCGGCAACCGCGACGAGCGGGTGTTCCCCGACCCGGACCGGATCGACCCGCACCGCGACTCCCGCCGCCACCTCGCCTTCGGCCATGGCATGCACCAGTGCCTGGGCCAGTGGCTGGCCCGGGTCGAGCTGGAGGAGATCCTCGCCGCGGTCCTGCGCTGGATGCCCGGCGCCAAGCTCGCCGTGCCCTTCGACGAGCTGGACTTCCGTCACGAGGTGTCGAGTTACGGCCTCGGCGCCCTGCCCGTCACCTGGTGAGCGCCGTGGAACCGTCCGCCGGCGCCACGGCCCCGTTCACCGTCACGGTCGACCCGGACGCCTGCTGCGCCATGGGCCGCTGCGCGGCCACCGCGCCGGAGCTCTTCGACCAGGACCCCGACACCGGGATCGTGGTCCTGCTGAACGCCACTCCCCCACCCGAGCAGCACGAGGCGGCCCGGCTGTGCGCCGAGCTGTGCCCGTGCGCGGCCATCACGGTCACCGAGACCTGACCGCGCCGACAAGGAGCGATGATGAACGACGCAGGTTCCGTCCCGTCCGCCGCCGAGGCGGCGCTCGCCGCCGACGCCTCCGCCATGGGCGAGGCGGCCCGCTGGGCCGTGGAACTGCTCACGGCGCCCGGCCTGGCCACCGAGGACGCCCTCGCCGGGCGCTTCGTGCCCTCCTTCCCGTTCGGGCTCGGCGGGGGCTTCGTCCAGCGGCTCCGGGAGTGGCGGGAGAAGGGCCCGTTCACGGTCCAGGCGTACGAGCCGGTCGCCCACAAGGGGTGGGTCGTGCTGCGCGGCGGCGACGGGACGCGGCACTTCCTGTCGCTGACCCTCGACTCCAGCGGCCTGCTGCGCCTGCTCACCTTCCAGCCCGAGACCGTGATCCCGGACGTGCGCACCTGGGACGAGGTGGAGGACCTGCTGCGCACCGAGGGCGTGGAGCACTCCGTCCTCGCCGCCCGGCTCACCGCCGACGGCCCGGTCGTGCTGCACGAGTCGGCCGCCGACCGGCCGATGCCCACCGGCTCGGCGTACAAGCTGTTCCTGATGCGGGCGCTGCTCGTGGCGATCGACGAGGGCAGGGTCGGCTGGGACGACGAGGTCACGATCACGCCCGAGCTGCGCAGCCTGCCCACCGGCGACATGCAGGAACTGGCGGACGGGACGCGGGTGTCGGTGCGCGAGACGGCGCACAAGATGATCGCGCTGAGCGACAACACGGGCGCCGACCTGGTCGCGGACCTGCTCGGGCGGGACGCGGTGGAAGCCGCCCTGGCCCCCGCCGGGCACCACGACCCGTCCCTGATACGCCCGTTCCTCACCAGCCACGAGGTCTTCGAGCTCGGCTGGGGGGATCCGGAGCGGCGCGCCGAGTGGGCGCGGCGGGACGAGGCCGGGCGCCGCGAGCTGCTGCGCGAGATCGCCGGGCCGATCACGGTGCGCATCAGCGACCTGGGCGAGACCGTGCACCAGCTGGGCCTCGACTGGTACATGGACGCCTATGACGTGCTCCGGGTCCTCGACGGACTCCGGGAGGACAGCGAGCGGGACGCCGACGGCGTGGTGGAGGAGATCCTCACCGCGTACCCGGGGATCCCGGTCGACCGGGACCGGTGGTCCCGGGTCTACTTCAAGGCCGGTTCCAGCCCGGGCGTGATGATGTTCTGCTGGCTGCTGGAGGACCACGCCGGCCAGGTCTGGGTGCTGGTGCTGCGGCAGTCCTCCGCCGAGCAGAAGTTCATCGGCGACGGCCTGTTCCTGCGCGGCGTCGGCCGCCGGATCATCGAGTCCGGCCTGCTGGCTCCCGAAGCAAAGCCCGCCCGGTGAGCGTCCGCGACCGCCTGCTCGCCGGGCTCGTCGCCGTGCTGTGGGGGCTGAACTTCCTCGCCGTACGGATCGGGCTCGACCACTTCCCGCCGGTGTTCCTCTCCGCGATGCGGTTCCTCGTCCTGGCCGTGCCGGTGGCCCTGTTCGTGCCCCGGCCCAAGGTGCCGGTCCGCTGGCTGGTGGTCTACGGACTGGGCTTCGGCGTCGTGCAGTTCGCGCTGCTGTTTCTCGCCATCGACGCCGGCATGCCGTCCGGGCAGGCGTCGGTGGTGGTGCAGGCCTCGGCGCCGTTCACGATGCTGCTCGGCCTGCTGTTCGGCGAGCGGATCAGTCGGCGGCAGGTGGGCGGCATCGTGCTCGCCGTGCTCGGCATGACCGCGATCGCGGTGGAGCGGGCCCGGGACGCGGCGCTGCTGCCACTGGTGCTCACCCTGCTCGCCGCGCTCGGCTGGGCCGCGGGCAACATCGCGGGCCGGCAGGCCCGGCCGGAGCATCCGCTGCGCTTCGCGCTGTGGATGTCCGTCGTGCCGCCGGTGCCGCTGCTCGCCCTGTCCGCGCTCCTGGAGGGCCCCGGCACGGGCTGGCGGGCGCTCGGCGAGTCGTTCAGCCCCGACGGGGCGGCGGGTCTGGTGGCCCTGCTGTACACCTCGCTCGCGGGCACGGTGGTCGGCTCCGGCATCTGGACGGCCCTGCTCAAGCGGTACGAGGCGGGGACCGTCGCGCCGTTCTCGATGCTGGTCCCGGTCGTCGCCGTCGCGGTGGCGTGGATCTTCCTGGGCGAGCGGCTGTCCGCCTGGTCGGCGGTGGCCAGCGTGGCCGTCGTCGTCGGCGTGCTCGTGGGCACGACGAAGGGCCGGACGAAGGCCGCGACGCCGGGCGCCACGCCCGCCACGACACCGGGCGGCGGCACGGGCGGCGGAACGGGCGACGCGGCGCGCCACGGCCTGCCGGGGCCCGCGGCCCCGGCAGAGCCCGGCCCGGGTCAGTCCGACGGGTCGACGGCGCGGGTCCAGAACACCCAGCGGTCGTAGGGCTCGAAGCCCATCGCCGCGTTGAGCGCGATCACCGGGTGGTTGTCCTCGGCGTTCGCCGTCTCGATCAGCCGCACCTCGGGCTCGTGGCGCAGCACGTACGCCAGGTTGGCGAGCTTGAGGAGCAGGCCGAGGCGGTGGCCGCGGTGGTCGCGGTGCACCACGGTCATGCCCTGGAGGGCGTACTCGGGGTTGCCGGCCGTCTTGGACACGCTGGTGTAGCCGGCCAGGGTGCCGCTCTCCTGGTGCACCACCCCGGTGTGGTGGGCCCGCCGGCCGCGGCCGACCCGCATGGTCTCGAACTGCCGGGCGTAGCTGGTGCGGACGTCCTCCTCGGCCCGGTCGGCGGCCGCGTCGCCCAGCGACAGTTCGAGCCGCGAGACCGGCACCGCGTACTCGTCCGGGGTGATGGTGCCCCAGGTGACCAGGGAGTAGCCGGCGGGCACGGCGGGCACGCCGCCGGCCAGCGGATCGTGCCGGCGCAGGTCGAGCCACTGGTGCACGCCCGCCGGTATCCCGGCCCGGCTGCCGCCCGTCGCCGCGGCGAAGGCGGCGGGCGCCGGGTCCTGCGGCGGACCGGCCGGCAGGCTCTCGACGACCGTCGCGGCGAGCGAGCTCCGGCCGTGCTTGCGGGCCAGGGACAGCGCGTGGTCGTGCAGCGCCCGGCCGATGCCGCGGCGGCGCAGTGCGGGGTGGACGACCAGCTGGTCCACCCGGGCCGACGGCGCCCCCTCGGGCAGCGCGAGCCGCAGCGCGCCGACCACCCGGCCCTCGCTGCGCACCACCCAGTCGTCCAGGACGGTGGCGGGCGGCGCGAACCGCAGCGAGCCGACCAGGTCGACGTTGCACGGCGGCGCGGAGCGCGGGCCGGCGGCGGTCGCCACGGCCATCAGGTCGAGCCACTGGCCGACCGTCTCGTCGTCGTCCGCGGCGAGCGGGACGAACTCCAGGTTCATACGGGGTCCTTACGAGTCGGAGCCGGAGGGGGCGTCGGGGTCGAGGCCCATCGCCTGGACGTCGTACAGGCCGAAGGCGGGGTGGACGTAGACGTTGGTGACCCAGGGGTTGCGGAAGTGCAGGGTCTTGTCGTGCACGAGGGGCAGCAGTACGGCGTGCTCCATCACCCGGCGCTCCACGGCCCGCCAGCGCTCGACGCGCTCGTCGGGGTCGGTGCTGTGCAGGGTCTCGTCGATCAGGCCGTTGATCACCGGGTCGTCGAGTTCGGGCAGGTTCCAGTTCCCGCCGTTGCGCCGGATCTGGCGGCCGTCCACGAGCGGGGCGAGGAAGCCGTACTCGGTGGGGAAGTCGGCGCCCCAGTCGGTGACGATCAGCCCGAGCCCGTGCCTGCGCACGGTGTCGGGGTGGCCGGCGCCGAGGCTGAAGTACGTGGCGACGTCGAGTTCCTTGACGGTGAGCCGGATGCCGACCCGGGCCACCGACTCGACCAGCGCGTCGGCGACCATCCGGAACTTGCCGCGCTGGGTGCCGATCACCGCCTCGAAACCGTCCGGGAGTCCCGCGGCCGCCAGTTCGGCCCGGGCCGCCTCCAGGTCACCGCGCAGGTCGGGGCCGGTCGGGTACGGGTCGAGGTCCTGGTGCGCGGGCAGCCGCGGCGGGAACAGGGCGGTGGTCAGGTCGCCGCCGGTGACGGGGCCGCCGCGGGCCTGCTGGAGCAGGATCTTGTCCGCGGCGAAGTGCACGGCCCGGCGGACGTGCACGTTGTCGAAGGGCGGTATGTGCGGCTGCATGGCGACGAAGTGCAGGAAGCTGGTGCGGGGGTTGTCGGTGTGCGAGCGCAGCACCCCGTCGGCCGTCACCCGGTCCTGGGCCGCGTGCTGGAGCCCGCGGCCCTCCAGGTTGATGTCGAACTCGCCGTCGATCAGCCTGGCGTCGAGCTCGTCGACGTCCAGACCGATGGTCAGCTCGACCCGGTCCGGCAGCGCGGGCCGGAGCGGATCCGTGGCCCGGTCCCAGTGCGGGTTGCGCTCCAGCCACAGGTGCGCGCCCGGCTTGTGCTCGGCGACCCGGTAGGGGCCGCTGGAGCGCGGGTCGGAGCCGTAGTCGGCGCCGGTGTCGGCGTGCCGCGGCACCGGCGCGGTGCACGGCTGGGCCATCAGGTGGTCGAAGTCGGAGAAGGGCCGGCCGAGCCGGAAGACGATCGTGCGCTCGTCGGGCACCTCGACGGACCGCAGCGGCAGGTCGGTGCGGTACGGCCCCGGGTAGGGCCGCGCCGGGTCGTCGAGCAGCGGGATCAGATAGGTGGGGCCGCCCGGCAGCACGTCCTGGGCGAAGATCCGCTGCACGGCGTGGCGCACGTCGGCGGCGGTGATCGGGGTGCCGTCGTCGTAGCGCAGGCCGGGACGGAGCCGGTACGTCCAGGTGCGGCCGCCGTCGGAGACCGCGCCCGGCCCCTCGGCGAGGTCCGGGACCGGGACGAGCCCGGCGGGGCCCGGGTCGGTCGGGTAGGCCATCAGGGTGCGGTTGAGCATCCGCTGGAGCAGCCACACCCACACGTAGTAGGTGCGGGCCGGGTCGAGCGAGTCGACGTCGGCGGAGGAGACGAGGCGGAGCGTTCCGCCCCTCCGGTCGGAGGGGTTGACGAGGGCTCCCACGCCGGTGTCCCAGCCCGCTCCGGGGCGGCGGGCGGCTTGGGCGGTGCTCATCGTGCTGTCCTTTCGAGCCTGAGGAGGAAGGAGTGTTCGCGGGCGGCGAGGCAGCCGCGGGCGAGCTTGGCCTCGACGCTGCCGATGCCGGCGTGGAGGACCTTCACGCCCTGCTGCGCCGCGGCCTCCAGGACGCGGTAGTACAGGACGTCGTAGTAGAGGGGCAGCTTGCCCTGGGCCTCGTAGTCGAAGCCGGCGCGGTGGCCGAACCACTCCTCGCGGCCCCGGGCCCGGGAGCGCAGCACCATGCCGAAGCCGATGGGCACGCCGTCCTTGCGGGCGACGGAGACCATCGCGTCGTCCCCCATGACCTCGCCGATCCAGCCGATCAGCCCGGCCGAGTGCTCGGGCGAGGCGGGATTGCCGTACTTGCGCAGCAGGTTGCAGTCGAGTTCGCCGAGCCGGGGCACGAGCTCCGGGGTGATGCGCTCGATACGGGTCTCGATGCCCGCCTCCTCCAGCGCGCGCCGCTCCAGGCGGACCCGGCGGCGGCGGTGCACGGTCATGTCCGCGAGGAACTCGTCCCAGCCGCCGGGCGGCACGGGCAGCCAGGCGTAGTGCGCCGACGGGTGGGAGACGTAGCCGCGCTGCCGCAGCAGCGCCACCAGGTCGGTGTCCCGCTCGTCGACGTGCGGGAAGCAGACGGTGGCCGCGCCCCGCTGCCGCGCCAGCTCCTCGGCCTCCTCGACCAGCGCCGCGACGTCCTCCGGCAGGCCGTCGGCGGCCACCAGGGGCCGGGTGCGGCCCAGGTGGCGGCCGCCGCACACCAGGGACGGCAGCAGGGACGCCGGGTCCCCGTCCGCCGTGTCCCGGAGCCGTTCCAGGGCCTCGGGGTCCTCCTCGCCGACGGCCCGTCCGAGCATCGCGTCGGGGCGGGCGAGGAGCCAGGGCACGGTGTCGTCGGCCCAGGCGGTCACCAGGGCCGCGGCGGGCCGGCCGGCCCGCCGGCGGACCAGGAAGTCCATGGTGGTGCCCGAGTTGCGTTCCTGTACGGCGAGCCAGCGCGGGGTCTGGAAGCAGTCCTCGGGGCCGACCAGCTCGTCCCAGCCGGCGTCGACGAGGGCGGCCGCGCCGGGAACGTGCTCCACCACGGCCGCACCGGTCGCGGCCGGTCCTGCCGCGGCCGGTCGTGCCACCGTCGCGTCGCCGCTCACGAGCGCGCGTCCTCGGTGTGCTCGGCGTCCTCCCCGGCGTCCTCCTCGACGACGAAGTCAAGGTAGCCGGCCGCCTTGTCGGCCAGGGCCTGGGCCTCCTCGCGGTCGGCGCCGCTGCAGTAGGTGAAGCCGACGCAGGAGGAGTTGTCCATCCGCTGGAGCAGCTTGTCGCCCTTCTCCACGTGCAGCAGCACCTGCACGCCGGGGACGGCGGAGGCGGCCTCGATGCCGTCGACGCGCACGAGGGTGCCGCGCCGCTGGGGGTAGATCATCCGTACGGCGGCGCCGCCGCGGTGGACGACGGGCTCGATCGGCGGGACCTCGCCGATGGCGAGCAGCCACGCGTCGAGGATGGGGCTGCGCCCGGTGACGTCCGTGACCAGCATGGTCATGCAGCTGGACGGGGTGCGCGGGTTGGCCTCGATGATGCGCCAGCCGGACTCGGTGCGCCGCACCTCGGTGTGGCAGGGCCCGTGGTCGTAGCCGATCGCCGCGAGGGTCTCGCGGACCACGGAGTACAGCGCGTCGCGCTCCTCGTCGGACAGCGGCACCGGGAAGGTGTGGCCGCACTCGATGTACGCCGGGTCGCCGAACAGGTCCTTGGAGGTGACGCCGAAGACGTGGGTGTGCCCGTTCACGGTCATCGTCTCGACGCTGACCTCGACGCCCTCGACGTACGTCTCCAGGAGCACCTCGCCGGAGCGCGGCTGGCCGCGCAGGCTCTGCCGTACGCCGGACAGCTCGTCGAAGGCCGCTTCGAGCTGCGCCATGTCGTCGACCCGCCGGACGCCGTAGCTGATGGCCTCGGCCGGCGGCTTGGCGATCATCGGGAAGCCGAGCTTGGCGACCGCCTCGGGCAGTTGGGCGCGGTCGGCGACCAGCATGTGCGGGATGTTGTACGGCACGTCGCCGAGCGCGACCCGCAGCCGGTCCTTGACGTTGGCGGTCTCCACGGCGGCCGGGTCGGGGCCGGGCAGGCCGAGCCGCTTCGCCGCC
This sequence comes from Streptomyces sp. NPDC003943, assembly GCF_053605265.1. NCBI lineage: Bacteria > Bacillati > Actinomycetota > Actinomycetes > Kitasatosporales > Streptomycetaceae > Streptomyces > Streptomyces sp. NPDC003943. Next base: position 11,281 of record NZ_JBSGIW010000015.1, read on the forward strand.
TGCGCGGCGAGGACGGTGTGGTAGTCGGAGAACGAGGTGAGGCCGTCGACGAGCGGACGGCCGTCCTCGCCGGTGACCTCGGCGAGCACGGCGTCCAGGTCGGTGGTGTCGACGTCGATCACCCGGTCGACGGCCGCGCCGAGCGGGTGGGTGTCCCAGTCGTGGCCGTGGGTGTACCAGTTCCGGTCACCCGTGAGCAGCCACACCTCGAGCCCGTGCTCCCGCGCCTGGTGCAGGCCCAGGACGAACGGGTGGTTCTGCATGTGCTCGACGATCGCGATGCGCTTGCCCGCGAAGTTCGCATAGTCGGCCAGGGGTGTGGTCATCGAACCGCCTCCGTGATTCCACCGCAGTCACTTGACTGGAACCCCAGTTGACCCCGCCGGTACGGCGGGGGTCACGGCCGTGGCGGCGGAGCGCATAGGCGGCGGACAAGGCGCATAGGAAGGACGGCCCCCGGCCGTTCACTTCCTGGGCACCTCCACGAGGGACAGCAGACCGCCGAGGACCGCGAACAGGACGACGGTGAGGGCGAGTTCCACGGTGTCGACGCCGGCGTTCTCGACGAGGCGGCCACCGGCGAAGAACCACGCCGCCGCGCCGCCCGCCACCAGCAGGTGGTTGCCGCGCTCGCCGGTCAGCCGCATGCCGGCCCAGAGCAGCAGCGGCGTCAGCAGGACGCCGACGACGGACGCCACGAGGCTCTCCAGGAATCCGGTGCCGAAACCGGCGTCGGGGCCGGCGGAGGCGGCGTGGGCCCACTGCCGCAGGGCGTGCCAGACCGCGTAACCGACGAGGGCCGCGAGACCGGACACGAGCGTGCCCTTGAGCCAGCGGAACGTTCTGGTCTTCGTCATGGGTGCACCGTTTCACGGGGGACGGGAAAAGGGCCTGAGTACGAGTACTCAGGCCCTTTTCGGTCGAGTCGGGTCAGCCGGATCGGACGCTGCCGAGCCGGTTCAGCCGTGTGATCAGCGGCCGTTGAGCGTGTTCTGCAGTGCCGTGGCGTAGATCGCGGCGCCGGAGACCTTCGGGTGGAAGGACTTCATGGACGGCGCGACGTTGCCGGGCAGCCAGTTCCAGTCGCGGTTGTCCGCCTTCGAGTGGCCGGACAGGACGATGCCGTTGACCGTCTCCGGGTCACCGCAGATCGCCTTGCCGGCGAACTCGTCGCGCGGGTCGGAGAAGACCGCGTTGGCCGCGTAGACGGTGTTGGCGTCGTTCACCGCGCCCTGCATCTCGGTGGCGACGGTGTCCGCCATCGAGTTGAGCCACGGCGCCTCCTCGGTGCCGATGCCCAGCACGCACTGCCCGCCGTTCTCCAGGAGCTTCGGGTAGCCCATGAGCACGATCTTCGCCTTCGGGGCGCGCTTGTGGATCTCGCCCAGCGTGTTGGCCAGGCGCGGCCGGACCGTGTCGTGGGCCCACACCGGCGCCCACTGGTCCAGCGGTCCGGTGGTGCCGGAGGCGGAGCCGCCGGTGTCCGGGTTCTTGTTGTCGAGCTCGTTGTCGTTGCACACGGTCAGGGCCGTGATGCACTCCTGGATGATGTCGGCGAACCGCATGTCGTTGCCGCCGATGGAGAGCATGACCAGGGTGGTGTTCTGGTCCAGGTAGCCCTGGGCGATCTGGCCCAGCTCACCGCTCTGGCCGTCGCGCAGGATGTTGAAGTGCCGGGCGCCGGAGCAGGCGACGAACTGGTAGTCCATGTTCGGACTCATGCTGTCCATCATGGCGCCGATCGAGGAGCCGTAGCCGGGCAGGACCGCCACCCGGGACCAGGCGTACTTGGAGCGGTGGCACTTGTCCTCGGTGTCCGGCTGCTGCGCGTCGTAGTAGTCGGACTCGGGGAAGTAGTCGTCGCCGCCGTTGGACGAGGCGCCCTCACCGGAGGAGTACGAGTCGCCCATGGCCACGACCTGGTTGGCCGGCTTGCCGCCGAGCGGCTCGAAGGCCGCCGCGTCCCAGGCGACGTCCTCGGTGCCCTTGCCGTCCTGGGTCACGTTCGACAGCGACACGGTGGGCGTGCCGGTGAAGTTGAACGCGCCGAGCGAGACCCACTTGTTCTCCATGAGCCGCTGCGGCTTGGCCCGCTGGGTGCTGGTCGAGTCGCTGCCGCCGACGGTGTAGACGGCCTGCCGGGTGTGCGCGCCGTGGTCGGGCAGGTGCACCCAGACCCGCATCCAGCCGCGGTTGCCGGTGCCCAGGGTCCAGGTGCCGGTGGTCTTCAGCCGGTCGGCGTCGGTCGTGCCGGCCTTGTTGGTGTGCGAGAACCAGAAGTGGTTGCCGTAGGCGGCGCCGATCTGGTGCAGGTCGATGTGACCGGAGGAGCTGGCGAAGGACAGGTCGAAGGTGCCGGCGGACGAGACCGCTCCGCAGCTCCGGGCCGACGATCCGGCCGGCGTGACGCCGTTGGCGACGTCGTCGACGACCAGCGTGCCGGCCGGCAGACCCGCGCTGCACCGCGGCGGGTAGGAGTTCTCGTCAGGCTGCTCGGGGTAGGTCGTGTCGAAGCGGTGCAGCGGGTTGCCGCACTCGGCGTTGGCGGTGCAGTTCTTCCAGGTGGCGGACTTGTGGAACCAGCACTTGAGGTAGAGCGGGTCCGACTCGTTCGGGTCACCGGGCAGCAGGCAGGGGCCGCCGCCGGTGTTGTTGGTCGCGTCCGTGCTGATCTTGGAGGCGTCGCAGTCGTTGCTGCTGTCGCAGAACAGGCCGATCGGCGGCTTGGCCGTCGTGCGGTTCATGGTGGAGGTCCACCAGGCGGCGCGGTAGCCGGGCGCGAAGGTGCCGGGCTTGAACATGGCGGAGATGGGTCGCGCGGCCCAGCCGATGACCTTCTCCTCGTACGGCCAGTCCTGCGGGTGCGCGGCCTGGCTGTAGTCGTCACCGCCGGCCGCGTTCTCCAGGAACGGGGTGCGGTTCTCCTTCCACAGCGGGTTCGCCGGGTTGTTGGTCCAGCCGACGCCCCACTTGCCGGACGTGGTGCCGGCCGAGGACTGCGGGTGGTAGCCGGAGTTGTAGGCCCACAGGGCGTAGAACCAGTTCTCGATGTACTTCGGCTGCCCGTCGTTGATGAGCAGGCCGTCGGAACGGGTCTGGTTCCACTTCTCGATCAGGATGTTCACGCCCGCCGCGATGTTCGCCGCGTAGTCGAGCGCGACCGCCTCCTGCTGGGCCACGGTCTTCGTCACCGGCTGACCCTTGTTCGGCAGCCGCATGCCGTCGGTGACCTGGGTGACGCCGTAGCCGCAGTCGGAGTTGGACCAGTCGATGGCCCACGGGTCGGCCTGCTGGCCGCTGGACGAGTAGTGGACGCCGTAGAAGTTGGCGACCAGCGGGTTGGCCGTGACGCCCGGCACCGCGTACCGGGTCGCCTGCCACATGTTGGACTCCTGGGCGGTGATGCCGAGCATCACCTGCGCCGGGACGTGCCAGTCGGCGCCGCTGCCGCCCGTCATGGTGCTGAGCGGGAACAGGGTCTGCGGCGAGTAGGCCGCCATGCCGGTGTTCTTCCAGTTCGACGGCCTGCTCGCGCCGGCGTTGAGGTTGCCGACGATCGCCTGGTCGACGGCCCACTCGATCTGGCGCGGGGTCGGCTGGAAGGCCTGCTTCTTGACGTCGTTGCGCGGCACGGAGCAGGTGCGGTCGTCGTCGACCGGCGAGGCGAACGCGGTCACCGCGCCGGTGGACGCGGAGCCGGTCGCGGACAGGGCCGGGCTCAGCGTGGTCGCGGAGCGCTGGGCGGCGGCGTCGCCGAGCCGGTCCCCCGGCATGGCGTCGAGGACGGTCGTACGACCGGTGTCCAGCGCCTTGAGGGTGATCCGGGCCGTACGGGCCGAGAAGGAGTCGCGCTGGGAGATCCGCGAGTCCTTGCCGTCCGCCCAGGCCGTGGTGAGCGCGGCGCCGCCGCGGCTGGAGACGCGGGCGTCCTTGGCTATGCCACCGGGGTTGCGGACCGCGGCGGGCAGGGGGCCGGCGTTGCGGGCCCGGCCGGTGACGTAGACGGTGCCGCCGGGCGTACGGGCCAGGTCGAAGCCGGTGAGCGGGCCACGGGCCAGCTCGGCGGCCCGCCCCTTGGCGTTCGGGGAGCGCAGGGCGCCGGCGTCGACCCGGGACACGGCCGCCTGGCCGGCCTGGTCGGCCTGGTTCGCGGTGGCCTTGGCGGAGGGCTTCAGGTCGGCGGGCAGGCGGTCGATGAAGGTGACACCGCCGTCGGCGTCCGGCTGGAGCTGGAAGGGGACGGCGTGGGTGCGGGCGACGGTGCGCACGGTGGTGCCGTCGATCCGCACGACCTGCTTGCCGCGCGCGGCGACGATCGCGCCGCCCGCCGGGACCGCCGAGGTGACCTGTCCGGCGATGGTCGCCTTCTTGGTGGTGCGGCCGGTGCGGGCGTCGGTGGTGAGCAGCCGGGTCTCGTTCTTCTTCGCCGTCAGTTCGTCGGTGAACTGGGTGAAGACGACCTCGTCGCCGGTGCCGCAGCCCGGCGAGAAGTAGCCGAGCGTGGCCTGGAACGGCAGCTTGCGGACCCGTCCGTTAGTCAGGTCCATGACAGCAGTGAAGGCGCCACGGCTCATCAGGTCGGGCTTGTTGGTGAAGGTCCGCGGCGCGTACGCGACCGCCGCGTACTTCCCGGACCCGGTGACACAGGCGTTGCCGATCCAGGTGTCCGTGTCGAAGCCGGGCTCGGAGAGCGAGGCCGCGGTCTTCCACCGGTAGCCGTCCTTCTCGGCGGCCACCATCACATGGAACCCGGTGCCGTCGCCCAGCGTCGTGAAGGCCTGGTCCGACGACGACCGGTAGCCCGCGCCGAGCAGTTCGGCGCGCTTCTCCTGCGGTACGGCGCGGGGCTCGCCGCCCGGCGCGGGCGGCACGGCCGAAGGGGCCGCCGGCGCCCAGCCGTTCGCCGCACCCGGCGGAATGGTGCTCGCGTACGCCTGCGTGGTGACACCACAGGCCACCGCGAGCGCGACGGCCGCGGTGACGGGGACGCGCACGTGCCTCGACACGGCGCGTAACGTTCTCGTGGGGCTCAACGTCTGTCCTTACTTTCCGGGGGAGGGACACGCCCGGTTCAGGGCGTGCGACCGCACCGGATCCGGCACCGGGACCCGGCACGGAGCTCTGCGTGGGGGGAAGCGGGCGCCATCCTGACAGCACGCGCTCTTCTGCGACTCTCACCCCGCGCCCTGGGCATCCGGCCCGGCCGAATGAGTACGACGACTCATCCGCCCGGCCGCCCCGGTGCGCTGAACTGTCCCCATGACGACGAACCCCGCCCCCGCCGCCCCCACCGGCTCGTGGATCCCCGCGCTGCTCTCCACCCTGGTGACGCTCCCCCTGGGCCTCGTCTCCCTCTTCTTCGCGGGCCTCTCCCCGATGGCCTGCGACTCCTGCAACGGCGCCGAGGCCGACCGCTTCGACGACAGCTTCGCCATCGCCTTCCCCCTCCTCGGCGGCGGCCTCATCCTCGCCCTCGTCCTGCTGATCGCCGCCTGGGCCCCGCCGCGCCGCCCGGCCCTGGCCCTGGCCGCGCCGCTGGTGGTCGTGGTCTCGGCGCTGCTGTTCATGGGCATCCTCGACACGCCGTGACAGCAACGGGCGATACGGCCCTAGGGGGCGTCTCGTCGATCAGGCCGGATCAGGGAGCGGCCGCGAGCCCGGCATGATCGGCGAGACACCCCCTAGGGTATGAGGCCATGAGTGAATGGCAGCTGACCGACGACGAGGGCGGCACCCTCGCCGCCCGGTGGTGGCAGTGGGCGCGGTCCGCCCCCGAAGGCCGCAGCCCCGTCGCCGACGCGACCGGCGAACACGCGGACTGGCGACAACCCGGCGACATCTGGTTCCTGGCCGGCACCTACGGCGGCCGGGTGGTCCGCCGCTGCGAGATCCCCGCCGACCGCCCGGTGTTCTTCCCGGTCCTCAACACCGTCCACACCAAGCTCCAGTCCCGCACCCCCCTGCCCCTGGACGTCTCCGTCGCGAAGGCTCACCTCAACGGTGTCCCGCTCCCCCTCCACGAGTTCACCACCCGCCCCTTCCGCCTGGGCCTCCAGATGCACCTCGCCTGGGGCCTCTGGGCGGGCCTCGCCCCGCTGCTGCCGGGCCAGTACGTCCTGGAGATCAAGGCGGCCTCGACGGGCGGCTTCTGGGTGGACACGACGTACCACCTCACCGCGGTGGAGGGCTGAGGCACCGCCCGCGGCTATCGTCGGCGCATGCGGCCCGAGGTGATCCTCTTCGATCTCGCAGACGTGGTCTGCCGGTTCCATCCCCAGCGGCGGCTGACCGTCCTCGCCGAGGCGTGCGGGGTGAGCGCCGAGCGGGCGGAGCAGGTGCTGTACGAGTCCGGGCGGGTCGCGCGATGGGACCGCGGGCTCGGCTCGGTGGCCGAGATCCACCGCACCCTGCGGGAGGAGCTGGGCTACCCGGGCGACACCGCCGACCTCCACGAGGTCTGGTGCAGCGCGTTCGAGCCCGACCCCGCCGTGCTGGAGATCGTGGACCGTCTCCGCCCGCTGCCCACGGCGCTGCTCACCAACAACGACGCCCTGGTCCTGGAGGCCCTCCCGGAGGTCCTCCCCCAGGTCGCCGCCCGCTTCGACCCCCTGCTCTTCTCCTGCCTACTGGGCGCCACCAAGCCCGACCCGGCGGCCTACACCCGCGCGCTCCGCCTCGTCGGCGTCCCGCCGGAGGCGGCGCTCTTCATCGACGACAAGCCGTCGAACGTGGCGGGCGCCCGGGCCGTGGGCATCACCGCGCTCCACTTCACGGGCGCCGCGCAGCTGGACGCGGCCCTGGCGGAGCTCCTGGGCTAGGCACTCCTGGGCTAGGCATGTGACGGTGGGGAGGATGAGTACGGCAACTCATCCGCCCAGCCGTCCCGGTGCGCTGAAGTGTCCCCATGCCCGCAAACGCCGCCGACACCGCCGACACCCCCGAAGCCGCCGAAGTACGGGTCACCGGATCCTGGATCCCGCCCTTTTTCTCCACCCTGATCACCCTGCCGCTGGGCTTCGTCGCTCTGGTCTTCGCCATGTTCTCGCCCATGGCCTGCGACTCATGCGGCGGAGTGGAGGCAGACCGGTTCGAGGCCGGCTTCAGGGTGGCCTTCCCCACCTTCCTGGTGGGTCTTCTGGTCTCCCTGGCCCTGCTGATCGCCGCCTGGATCCCGCCACGACGCACGGGCTTCGCCGTCGCCGCCCCGCTGCTGGTCGTCGTCACGCTGTTGGTTTTCGCGGCCTTCCTCGGCGTACCCCTGACCTCGTAGGCAAGGGCGCTGCCATGAACGAAGCCCCAGGCCATTGGCCTGGGGCTTCGTCATGTGCGGTGAGGGGCGGTTACTTCGTGTCGACCGCCCAGGTCGCGGTGTTGTTGCCGCTGACCGGGTCAGTGGTCGCCGAGCTCACCCTGGCGGTCGTGTTCTGGAGCTTCGCGTTGCCGCGGAAGAAGTACACGACGTCGACGGTGTGGCTCGCCGCGGCGGCCAGGCTGGGATAGGTGCAGGTCACCGTGGTGGCGTTGGTGGTCGCGGTGTGGGTGCAGGACGCGCCGCCGGTGTCGGAGACGTAGTTGCCGACCTTGGTGCCGGGCAGCGTGACCGTGAGCACGGCCGACTGGGCGTCGGACGGTCCGTTGTTCTTGATCGTCGCGGCGTACGTGACGCTGGTGGACGGCTGGTACCGGTGCGACGGGGCGGTGAGCCCGGCCGCGAGATCGGCCCGGGTGCGCACCGAGGTCGAGGCGGACGCGCTGTCGTTGGCGTTGTTCGGGTCGCCGCTGCTCGTGCTCACCCGGGCGCTCGTCGTCAGCGTGCTGTTGGCGGGCGCGGACGGGGAGACGAGGACCTGGGTGTAGACGACGACCGACTGGCCGGGGTCGAGGTCGGCCAGTCGGCACTCGATCCGGTGCGGGTTGTCCACGACCTGGGCGCAGGTGCCCTCACCGCCGCTGGAGATGCTGGCGGACTGGAAGGTGACGCCGTTGTCGAGGTCCTCCGTCAGCTCGACCGTACGAGCCGTGGACGGACCGCCGTTGGTGATGGTCGCGGTGTAGGTCAGCGAGGTGCCGGCCACGACCGGGTCGGGCGAGTCGGCCAGGGCGACCCTCAGGTCGGACCGGGTCGCGACGGTGGTGTCGGTGTGGGCGTAGTTGTCGGAGTTGTTCGGGTCGAGGGTCACGCTGGTCACGGAGGCGTCCGCGTGCAGCACGCCGGTGGTCGTCGGCTTGACCCTGGTCACGATGGTCATGGTCGCCGTGGCACCGGGCCTGAGCAGGTCGAGGCCACAGCTGGCCGGCTGGAACGGGTCACCCGGCACGCCCGCCGTGCAGCTGGTGCTCGACGGCAGCGTGATCGAGGTGACGGTCACGCCCGCGGGCAGCTGGTCCTTGAGGACGACGTTCTGCGCGGTGGACGGCCCGCTGTTGCGCACGGTCACCGAGAAGGTCAGGTCCGTTCCGGCGGTCACCGGGTCCGGGGTCGCCGTGGCGGACGTGATCTTCAGGTCGGCCAGCGAGGTGATGGGCAGCTGGGTGCTCTGCGTGTTGTTGGCGCTGTTGGGGTCGGGGGTGTCCGAGGTCACCGTGGCCGAGTCGTGGACGGTCTGGCCTTCGGTGGCGGTGTACGAGACAACCACGGTCGCCCGGCCGGGCCCGCTGGGCGTGGCCGGCCGGATGTTGCCCAGGGGGCAGGTGACGGTGCCGCTGGACTGGTCGGGCGGCGGCAGTGAGCCGCAGCCGCCCTGGCTGGCGGTGGCCGAGCTGATCGTGAACGTGCCGTCCGAGGTCGCGGTGTCGGTGAGGACGACGCCGCGGGCGGTCGAGGGGCCGTTGTTGTCCACGTAGATGGTGCACTTGCCGGGCTGGCCGGCGAGGACGTTGTTGTCGCAGGACTTGGAGACCGCGACGTCGGCCTGCTCGTTGACGTTGACCGAGGCCGTGGCCTTGTTGTTGGCCGTGTCCGGGTCGAACTGGTCGGCCTTGACGGTGGCGTCGTCGGTCAGCGGCGTGGGGCCGCCGGCCGGGACGTCGTAGTCGGGGTCGACCTGGCTGCGGATCTGGATCGGCACGGAGGCCTCGTCGGCCAGGGTGCCGAGCTCGCACCGCACCTTCTGGCCGGTGATCGTGCAGCCGGGCTGGGTGACGCTGAACGGAACGTTGCCGGCCGGGAGTTCGTCCTCGACGATCACGTTGTCGGCCGCGTCCGGGCCGTTGTTCTTGGCGACCAGGTTCCAGCGGAGCTCGGCACCCGCGACCGCGGGGCTGGGCGAACCGGACTTGGTGATCGAGACGTCGGCCGGGTTGCAGGTGGGGAACTTGAAGGAGGCGACCCGCGTCTGCCAGCCGGCGTTCGACGTGGTCTGCATGTACTCCGTGGTGTACCAGAAGGTGCAGCCGTCGGTGGGGTCGACCTGCATGGCGCTGTAGTCGCCCCAGCGGCCGATGCCGTCCGGGGAGGCGCCGGTCTGCGAGCCGTTGCCGTCGCGGATCCGGAGCTCGCTCTGCGGGAGGAGCCCGAGCGGGTCACCGGCCAGGCGGGCGGCGGCCCGGATGGAGGGGTAGACCTTCGGGTCCTGCGCGGTCGGCGTGGCGGGCGCGCTGGAGACGCTGTAGCCGAGCGCCATGTTGCCGGCCTTGTCCATGGCGATGCTGCCCATCCAGCGGTGGGCGGCGTCGGGCGCGAAGGTGCCCTGCTGGTGCAGGATCCAGTTCGCGGCGCCCGCGGGGCGGTGCAGCTCGTACCAGCGCACACCCGCGTGACCGGCACCGTCGACGTTGACGGTGTGGTTGACGACCATCGACTCGTAGGTGCCGAAGTTCCGGTACTGCAGCCGGTGCATCAGCCGGTCGGACAGCGGGTCGAGCGTCTGGGTGGTGTCCGGCTGCGGAATGCCGCTCAGGCTGGTGTTGAAGTCCGCGACCGTGACGTCGGCGAGCTGGGTGAGGGTCGAGTTGGCCGGCACCTGCCAGTCGACGTGGAAGGCGAAGCTGCGCAGCGTGTTGTTGCCGGTGATGCGCGTCAGCGTCGCGGGGGCGCCGAAGGTGGGCAGCCGGGTGCCGTCGAAGTCCGCGGGCAGCATGCCGGTGTCGGAGGAGAGGCGGGTGAAGCCGTCGCCGCCGTTGAGCCCGATGCCGGTGTCACAGCCGAAACAGACGAACCCGGCCGGGTTGCCGTTCAGCATGTTGGCCCGGTCGAAGGCGTACGCTCCGCCCGCTCCCGGGGCGCCTTCCCAGTTGAAGGTGACGTAGTACGCGTCGGGCCAGACGCCCAGCTTGGGGTAGTCGTTGAAGCGCTGGTTGCTGACCAGGAAGTCGTAGAGGTGCCAGCCCCCGGTGACCGGGTCGGCGGTCTTCGACACCGCGATGCACTCGTGGTACGGCGCGACCGGGTCGTTCGAGGAGTCCACGTTGAAGGCGAAGTACGTGATCACCCAGCGGTCGGCGATCGGGTCGTGCCGGACGACGCCGTCGCCGCGGTTGGTCGTGCGGCAGAGGCTGGTCGAGGGCTGGTACGTGGAGAACAGCTGGTTGGTGGCCATGGGCGTCGGCACCGGCGGGCTTCCCGCCGTCAGCAGACCGTTGCCCGGATTGTTCTTGTCGTAGATCTGGAAGGAGCTGTTGACCTGCTGGATGTAGTGCTTCGGGCCGACGTCCCCGTTGGTGTCCGGCGGGAAGATGCCGTTGACGTTGTTGACGCCCTCGAAGTCCTGGATCATGTCCGAGAGCGCCCCGGGGCCCCTGAACCGGGCGGGCGCCTTGCCGGCCAGCGGGTCGGGGCGCGTGTCGGGCTTCACACGACGCCTGACGCGCCCGTCCTCCTGGCGGGCCGGGCCGTCAGGACGCGGCGGCCGCGTCCTGATCTTCCTCAGGTCGCCGTTGAACTCGCCGGGCGTGACCTTCTGCGAGGTCACGGTCGGCGTGGGCGCGCCGGCGGTCGTGGCGCCCGCGGTGCCGGCCGCCACGAGTGAGGAGACGGGGAGCAGCAGCGCGATCGCCGCGGTGGCGACCCGGCGCCCCCAGCCGGATGATGGCCTTCGGGGCCATCTCCTCTGGAGGTCGGCCATGGTCCGTGGTCGTGACAATTCCTTGCCCCTTCTGGCGGGGAAGTCCCGCGCCTCGTACTCCGGCTCGCGGCCGGGTCGGGCTCCGGTGGACTTCCTGGAACCGGTGGAACCGCTGGGTGCTGTCGAGTGCCGCGGCGCCGTTCACGGCGTCCGCGGCGGGGCCGGCGGATATCTCCGTACGCGGCGCGCGGGCCTTCTCCTCGTCCTCGCCGCGGTACTGGTCGGCTGCGGGTCCACGAACACCACGCACCCGGGCGTCTCCGGCGGCGGCACCGGCCCGGGCACCGTGTGGGGGCAGGTCACCCTCTGGCCCCGCGTCGGCGGCCCGGAGTCCGTGGGCAGCCCTCGCCCGGGCAGGCCGTTGCCCGGGGCGAGGGTCGACTTCACACCGGCGGACGGCGGCACCGCGAAGATCGCCACGGCCGACAACGAGGGCCGCTACCGCCTCTCGCTCACGGCGGGCGCCTACACGGTCCGGGTCGAGAACCGGGTCTTCAACGTCAGCAACCCGGGCGAGACGCGCCAGGTCACCGTGCCGCCCGGCGCAACCGTGAAACTGGATCTCGTCCTCGACTCGGGCCTCCGCTGACCTGCGAGGTCGCGGGCGGTCACGGAACATGCGGGCCTCCGGGGCGCGGCACGAAACGTTCACCGTACGCGAGGGACTATAACTCTACGTAGCAGGAATACATCGGATCGAAACTCTCCGTCACCGACGGCCGGGAGGGGGCGAGTGATGCGTACGGGTGACGTCGGCGTGTCGTTCCCATGCCGTGGGTCGCGCCGGGTGCACCGTGGAGGACAAGAAGCCCGTGCCCGCAGGAAAATCCTTCCTGCGGGCACGGGCAGTGGTGGGGCGGGTGGGACTCGAACCCACGGCCGACGGATTATGAGTCCGCTGCTCTAACCGGCTGAGCTACCGCCCCGAACACCACGGCGCGTACAAGTGTGCGCGCCGTCTGCCGCAGCATAGCCGCTCATACGATCTCCTGCTCCGGATGGTCGGCCATGCTCGATCATCAAGACTCCGCAGCGGGTCCCGCGGTTCCACGGGAAATGAAAAAGGACCCCGAAGGGTCCTCTTCCGTGTGGCTCCCCCGACTGGACTCGAACCAGTAACCCTCCGGTTAACAGCCGAATGCTCTGCCAATTGAGCTACAGGGGATCGCGCTCCCCCGACTGGACTCGAACCAGTAACCTGCCGGTTAACAGCCGGCTGCTCTGCCAATTGAGCTACAGGGGATTGCTGCGTTGCACCGATCGGATCCACCTCGGCCTTGCCGGGGGGCGGTCGCTCGCTGCGAGACATACATTAGCGCAAGCAGGGGGGTGCTCCGCCAATCGGTATCCCCAGAGCGCTCCCGGGACGGTTCCAGGGAAGGATCGCAGCGTGCGCAAGCTGATCTTCGTCAGCGGCCTGGCAGTGGGTTTCGTGATCGGGACGCGGGCCGGACGTGAGTGGTACGACCGGATGAAGCGGGGCGCCCAGCGGGTCGCCGAGAACCCCGCCGTGCGCAATGCCGCCGAGTCCGCCGCGCAGGGCGGGCGGCACGCGGCCGGGAAGGCGCTGCACGTGGTCGGTGACCAGGCGCAGCGGATCCGGTCGCGGCGCGATCACGACGGGCACTACGCCGGGCAGTCCGCGCGGTACGAGGACGACGACTGGGGCACCAGCAACACCTGACCTCGTACACCGCAGCCGTCCTCGTGCGGCAGAATCATGTGCCATGGGGATAGTCGCCGGTCTGGACAGTTCTTCCGACTCCACGCGCATCGTCGTCTGCGACGCGGACACGGGCGCCGTACTGCGGCAGGCCCATGCCCCGCATCCCCTGGAACCCAAGGCCACCGACGTCGACCCGCAGGCGTGGCTGCTCTCCCTCGGTGAGGCCGCGACCGGCGGGCTGCTCGAAGGCGTGCAGGCGATCGGGGTGTCCGCCCAGCAGCACGGGCTCGTGCCGCTGGACGCGCAGGGCGGTCTGGTGCGGCCCGCACTCGTCGGGAACGACAAGCGGGCGCAGGTCGCCGCCGCGGATCTCGTCGAGGGGCTCGGCGGGCGGCAGGCGTGGGCGGACGCGGTCGGGACCGTGCCGCAGTCCGGGCTGCCGATCGCGAAGCTGCGCTGGCTGGCCCGCAGCGAGCCCGAGCACGCGCAGCGCGTCGCGATGATCCTGCAGCCCCACGACTGGCTGGTGTGGCAGCTGCTCGGCCGGCCCGCGCGCCGGACCACCGACCGCGGCGCCGCCTCCGCCACCGGCTACTGGTCCGCCCGGACCGGCGCCTACCGCCCCGACCTGGTCGACCTGGCGCTCGGGCACCAGGCCGTGCTACCCGAGGTCCTGGCCCCGGCCGAGGCCGCCGGCACCACTCCCGAAGGGCTGCTGATCTCCGCCGGTACGGGGGAGACGATGGCGGCCGCGCTCGGGCTCGGCGTCGGCGCGGGCGACGCCGTCGTCTCGCTCGGCGCCTCCGGCTCGGTCATGGCCGTCCACCACGAGGCGCTGACCGACCCGAACGGGATGATCACCTCGTACGCCGACGCCACCGGCATGCACCTGCCGGTCGTGCACGTCTCCAACGCGGTACGGGCGCTGCGCGGCACCGCCGAGATGCTGGGCGCGGAGTCCCTCGACGAGCTGTCCGCGCTCGCGCTCAAGTCGACGCCCGGTTCCTCGGGGTTGGTGCTGCTGCCGTACCTGGAGGGCGAGCGGACGCCGAACCTGCCGCACACCGCCGGCACCCTCAGCGGGCTGCGCCGCGAGTCGATGAAGCCCGAGCACCTGGCCCGGGCCGCCTTCGAGGGCATGCTGTGCTCGCTCGCCGACGCGATGGACGTGCTGCGCGGGCGGGGCGTCGAGGTGCGCCGGGTGTTCCTGCTCGGCGCGGCGGCCGGGCTGCCGGCCGTACAGGCGCTGGCACCGGCGCTGTTCGGCGCCCAGGTCGTCGTACCGCAGCCGGCCGAGTACGCGGCACTCGGCGCCGCCCGGCAGGCGGCGTGGGCGCTCGGGGTGTCGCAGGGCACGCTGTCGCCGGCCGCTCCGCCGGCCTGGCAGGGCGCGGCGGCGCAGGTCTTCGAGCCGGGCGAGGAGCTGGCGGTCGGACAGGCCGTGCGCCAGCAGTACTCCGCGACCCGCGAGCAGATGCACCCCGGAGCGTTCTCCGGCTGACGTCCCCACGGGCGTCGCCCGGCGCCCCTCCCCCGGGGCGTTCTCCGGCTGACGCGGGCGGCGGACACCGTCACCCGATCTCCCCGCCACGCGAGGAATCCAGTCGTAACGTCACAGCAGCGCGGGCGATAGTAGAACCCGTGCTCATAAGACTTCTCCGAACCCACCTTCAGCCGTACAGGAAACCCATCGCCCTGCTGGTCCTGCTGCAGCTGCTGCAGACCAGCGCCACTCTCTACCTGCCGACCCTCAACGCCGACATCATCGACAACGGTGTCGTCAACGGGGACACCGGCTACATCCTGCGCTTCGGCACGCTGATGATCGGCGTGTCCGTCGTCCAGGTGCTGTGCAACATCGGTGCCGTGTACTTCGGCGCGCGGACGGCGGCCGCGCTCGGGCGGGACGTCCGGGCCGCGGTGTTCGCGCGGGTGCAGTCGTTCTCGGCCCGGGAGGTCGGGAACTTCGGGGCGCCGTCGCTGATCACCCGGACCACCAACGACGTGCAGCAGGTCCAGATGCTGGTCCTGATGGCGTTCACCCTGATGGTCTCCGCGCCGATCATGTGCGTCGGCGGCATCATCATGGCCCTCGGGCAGGACGTGCCGCTGTCGGCCGTGCTGATCGCGGTGGTGCCGGTGCTCGGCATCGCGGTGTCGCTGATCGTACGGCGGATGCGGCCGCTGTTCCGCACCATGCAGACGCGGCTCGACACGGTGAACCGGGTGCTGCGCGAGCAGATCACCGGCAACCGGGTCATCCGCGCCTTCGTCCGGGACGGCTACGAGCGCGAGCGGTTCAAGGGGTCGAACACCGAGCTGACCGAGGTGTCGCTGGCCACCGGCCGGCTGATGGCGCTGATGTTCCCGACCGTGATGACGGTCGTGAACGTGTCGTCGATCGCCGTCGTGTGGTTCGGCGCGCACCGCATCGACAGCGGCGGGATGGAGATCGGCGCGCTGACCGCCTTCCTCGCCTATCTGATGCAGATCGTGATGGCCGTGATGATGGCCACCTTCATGTTCATGATGGTGCCGCGGGCCGAGGTGTGCGCCGAGCGCATCGAGGAGGTCCTCGGCACCGAGTCCAGCGTCGTGCCGCCGGCCGAGCCGGTGCGCGAGCTCGGACGAAGGGGTCACCTGGAGGTCAGGAGCGCGGACTTCCGGTACCCGGGCGCGGAGGAGTCGGTGCTGCGGGACGTCGAGCTGGTCGCCCGGCCGGGCGAGACCACCGCGATCATCGGCTCGACCGGCTCCGGCAAGTCGACGCTGCTCGGGCTCGTGCCGCGGCTCTTCGACGTGACCGGCGGAGAGGTCCTCGTCGACGGCGTGGACGTGCGCACGCTCGACCCCGTCCTGATGGCGCGGACGGTCGGCCTCGTCCCGCAGAAGCCATACCTGTTCTCCGGGACGGTGGCGACGAACCTGCGGTACGGGAAGCCGGACGCGACCGACGAGGAGCTGTGGCACGCCCTGGAGGTGGCCCAGGCCAAGGACTTCGTGTCCAAGCTGGAGGGCGGCCTGCACGCCCCGATCGCGCAGGGCGGCACCAACGTCTCCGGCGGCCAGCGGCAGCGCCTCGCGATCGCCCGCACGCTCGTGCAGCGGCCGGAGATCTATCTCTTCGACGACTCCTTCTCGGCGCTCGACTACGAGACGGACGCGCTGCTGCGTGCCGCGCTCGCCGACGAGACCGCCGACGCGACCGTCGTCATCGTCGCCCAGCGGGTCGCCACCATCCGCGAAGCCGACCGGATCGTCGTCCTCGACGAGGGCCGGGTCGTCGGCACCGGACGGCACCACGAGCTGATGGCGGAGAACGAGACGTACCGGGAGATCGTGCTCTCCCAGCTGACCGAGGCGGAGGCAGCCTGATGGCCGGACCACGTATGCCCATGGCCGGGGCCGGCCCGGACTCGAAGTCGATGGACTTCAAGGGCTCGGGCAAGCGGCTGCTGCGGCAGCTCGCGCCCGAGCGCGGCGCGCTGTGGCTGATGCTGGGCGCCGGCGTGCTGTCGGTCGCGGCCTCGGTCGTCGGGCCGAAGATCCTCGGCAGGGCCACCGACCTCGTCTTCGCGGGCGTGGTCGGGCAGCAGAAGCAGATGCCTGCGGGCGCCACGAAGGAGCAGGTGCTCGCGGCGCTGCGCGCCAAGGGCGACACGGGGATGGCCGACATGCTGGCCGGGGTGGACTTCACTCCGGGCAAGGGCATCGACTTCACCGCGGTCGGCCAGGTCCTGGGCACCGCGCTCGGCGTCTACGTGCTCGCGGGCCTGCTGATGCTGGTGTCGACCCGCATGTCGATCAAGGTGATCAACCGGACCGTGTTCCGGATGCGCGAGGACGTCCAGGCGAAGCTGGCGCGGCTGCCGCTGTCGTACTTCGACAAGGCCAAGCGCGGCGAGGTGCTCTCGCGCGCCACCAACGACATCGACAACATCTCGCAGACCCTCCAGCAGTCGATGGGCCAGCTGGTCAACTCGCTGCTCACGATCGTCGGCGTGCTCGCGATGATGTTCTGGATCTCGCCGCTGCTCGCCCTGGTGGCGCTGGTCACGGTGCCGCTGTCGGTGGTCGTGGCGACGAGGATCGGCAAGCGCTCGCAGCCGCACTTCGTGCAGCAGTGGAAGTCCACGGGCAAGCTGAACGCGCACATCGAGGAGATGTACACCGGCCACACGCTGGTGAAGGTCTTCGGCCGGCAGGAGGAGTCCGCGCGGGACTTCGCCGAGCAGAACGAGGCGCTGTACGAGGCCGGTTTCAAGGCCCAGTTCAACAGCGGCATCATGCAGCCGGTCATGCTCTTCGTCTCGAACCTGAACTACGTCCTGGTGGCCGTGGTGGGCGGTCTGCGGGTGGCGAGCGGCACCCTGTCGATCGGTGACGTGCAGGCGTTCATCCAGTACTCCCGGCAGTTCTCGATGCCGCTGACCCAGGTCGCCTCGATGGCGAACCTGGTGCAGTCGGGCGTCGCCTCCGCCGAGCGGATCTTCGAGCTGCTCGACGCGGAGGAGCAGGAGCCGGACGCGCCGAGGAGCGAGAAGCCGGCCGACCTCAAGGGCAAGGTGGCCCTGGAGGGCGTGGCCTTCCGTTACGAGGAGGACAAGCCGCTCATCGAGGACCTGTCGCTCACCGTGGAGCCGGGCCAGACGGTCGCGATCGTCGGCCCGACGGGCGCCGGCAAGACCACGCTGGTGAACCTGCTCATGCGGTTCTACGAGGTCACCGGCGGCCGGATCACGCTCGACGGCGTCGACATCGCGCGGATGCGCCGCGAGGACCTGCGCGCCGGCATCGGCATGGTCCTCCAGGACACCTGGCTGTTCGGCGGCACCATCGCCGAGAACATCGCGTACGGCGCGACGCGCGAGGTGACCCGGGCGGAGATCGAGGAGGCGGCGCGGGCGGCCCACGCGGACCGCTTCATCCGTACCCTCCCCGAGGGCTACGACACGGTCATCGACGACGACGGCGCGGGCGTCAGCGCCGGCGAGAAGCAGCTGATCACCATCGCGCGGGCGTTCCTGTCCGACCCGGTGATCCTGGTCCTCGACGAGGCGACGAGCTCGGTCGACACCCGCACCGAGGTGCTGATCCAGAAGGCGATGGCCCGCCTCGCCCACGGCCGGACCTCGTTCGTCATCGCGCACCGGCTCTCCACCATCCGGGACGCGGACGTGATCCTGGTGATGGAGCACGGCTCGATCGTCGAACAGGGCACCCACGAGGAGCTGCTGGCCTCGGGCGGGGCGTACGCCCGGCTGTACGCGGCGCAGTTCGCGCAGGCGGTCGCGGAAGTCGACTGACGCCTCAGTCGAGGTAACCGCGCAGCTGGTCCGCGTAGGCGTGGTCCCGCAGCTTGTTGAGGGTCTTGGACTCGATCTGGCGGATGCGTTCGCGCGTCACGCCGAAGAGCTGTCCGATCTCCTCCAGGGTGCGGGGCCTGCCGTCGTCGAGGCCGTAGCGCAGCTGCACGACCTTGCGTTCTCGCTCGCCCAGGGTGGAGAGCACGGCCTCCAGGTGTTCGCGCAGCAGCAGGAACGCGGCGGACTCGACGGGGGAGGCGGCGTCGCCGTCCTCGATGAGGTCGCCGAGGGCGACGTCGTCCTCCTCGCCGACGGGCGCGTGCAGGGACACCGGTTCCTGGGCGAGCCGCAGCACCTCGCCGACCCGCTCGGGCGCGAGGTCGAGCTGGGCGGCGACCTCCTCGGCGGTCGGTTCGTAGCCGCGTTCCTGGAGCATCCGGCGCTGGACGCGGATGACCCGGTTGATGAGTTCGACGACGTGCACGGGGACGCGGATGGTCCGGGCCTGGTCGGCGAGGGCCCGGGACATCGCCTGGCGGATCCACCAGGTCGCGTACGTCGAGAACTTGTAGCCGCGCGCGTAGTCGAACTTCTCCACGGCCCGGATCAGGCCCAGGTTCCCCTCCTGGACCAGGTCGAGCATGGTGAGGCCGCGGCCCACGTAGCGTTTGGCGACGGAGACGACGAGCCGGAGGTTGGCCTCGATCAGCCTGCGTTTGGCGATGCGGCCGAGGACCACGAGCCGGTCGAGGTCGTGGGCGAGGCGGCTGTCCAGGTCGGGGGTGCTCGCGAGCTTCTCCTCGGCGAAGAGGCCGGCCTCGATCCGGCGGGCGAGCTCGACCTCCTCCTCCGCGGTGAGCAGCGGCACCCTGCCTATCTCGCGCAGGTACTGGCGGAAGAGGTCGGAGGACGGGCCGTTGCCGCCGGCGTCGGCGCGGCGGCGCTGGGCCGGGACCTCCGGTTCCTGTTCGACGGCCACGAGCTCGACCGGGGAGGGTTCGTCGGTCACGGCGAGGGTCTGGGGCTGCGTCTGCACGGGGGGCGACCTCCAGGGCGGGACGGACCGTCCACCCAGTGTGTCGTACGACACAACACCGCTACGAGGGGCGTGCGGTGACTTTTTGAGTTCGGCGGGTCACCGAACGTCAGAGACCGTCAACCGGACGTCGGAGGGCGTCCGACGGCGTCAGAGCGCCGCGGCCCCGTGGTTGCGCAGCGACTGCCCGTACTGCGTGAGCACCCACAGCTCGTTCTGCACGGCGGCCACCTGGGCCGGGTCGCCGTGCGCGCCGAGCCGGGCGAGGGTGCCCTGGACGTCACGGATGCGGCGGTCGACGGCCCGGAGCCGTACGGTCACGAGCTGGTCGCCCGCGTACGCCTCGTCGACGATCTTCGCGAAGATCGTCTCGACGGCGAGTTCGGTGACGAGCGCGCGCACGGTGTCGTCCGGGGCGGCCTCGCGGACCGCGTCGAGGTAGTCGGCGGGCGCGCCGGTGGCGCCGCCCGCGTCCTGGATGCACTGGCGGACGGCCGCGTACGGCGGGGCGGTGAACTCGTCGACCCCGTACGCGTCGAAGGCCGGGGAGACCAGCTCCGGGCGCTGCAGGGCCAGCTTGAGCAGCTCGCGCTCGGTGCGGTGGGCGGGGCTGCGCAGGTTGAGCGCGGGGCCCGCCGGGGCGACCGGTGCCTGGATGCCGGCCGTGTCGTACGGCTTGCGCCGCTCGGCGCGCCGGTCGGGCTCCTTGCCCCCGCCGCCGCGCTGCCAGCGGGCGATCTGGGCGACCCGGCGGACCACGAACTGGGTGTCGAGGATGCCGAGCATGCCGGCGAGCTGGACGGCGACCTCGTGCTGCGAGGCCACGTTCTTGATCCGGGCCACGATCGGCGCGGCCTCGTCGAGCGCGGCGGCGCGGCCGGAGGGGATCTCCAGATCGTAGCGGCCGACGATCTGCCGCAGCGCGAACTCGAAGAGCGGGGTGCGTGGCTGGACCAGGTCGACGACGGCCTCGTCGCCCTTGGCGAGGCGCAGCTCGCAGGGGTCCATGCCCTCGGGGGCGATGGCGATGTAGGTCTCGGCGGCGAACTTCTGGTCGTCCTCGAAGGCGCGCAGGGCGGCCTTCTGGCCGGCGGCGTCGCCGTCGAAGGTGAAGATCACCCGGGCCGAGCCGTTGTCCATGAGGAGCCGGCGCAGGATCTTGATGTGCTCGCCGCCGAAGGCGGTGCCGCAGGTGGCGATGGCGGTGGTGACGCCGGCCAGGTGGCAGGCCATGACGTCGGTGTAGCCCTCGACGACGACCGCGCGGCTGACCTTGGCGATGTCCTTCTTGGCCAGGTCGATGCCGTAGAGCACCTGGGACTTCTTGTAGATCGGCGTCTCGGGCGTGTTGAGGTACTTGGGCCCGTTGTCGTCGTCGCGCAGCTTGCGGGCGCCGAAGCCGACGACGTCGCCGCCGACGTCCTTGATCGGCCACATCAGCCGGCCGCGGAAGCGGTCGATGGGGCCGCGGCGGCCGTCCTGGGAGAGGCCGGAGAGGATCAACTCGCGGTCGGAGAAGCCCTTGCCGCGCAGGAAGCGGGTGAGGTGGTCCCAGCCGGCCGGGGAGTAGCCGACGCCGAAGTGCTCGGCGGCGGCCTGGTCGAAGCCGCGCTCGGCGAGGAAGCGGCGCCCGATCTCGGCCTCGGCGGAGCCGAGTTGCTCGGCGTAGTACCGGGCGGCGGCCTGGTGCGCCTCGACCAGGCGGGTGCGCTCGCCGCGCTGGTGGCCGGGGTTGTAGCCGCCCTCTTCGTAGCGCAGGGTGATGCCCGCCTTGGCGGCGAGGCGCTCGACCGTCTCGGAGAAGGTGAGGTGGTCGATCTTCATCACGAAGGCGATGGTGTCGCCGCCCTCCTGGCAGCCGAAGCAGTGGAAGAGTCCCTTGCTCGGGCTGACCTGGAAGGAGGGCGACTTCTCGTCGTGGAAGGGGCAGAGTCCCTTCAGGTTCCCGCCGCCTGCGTTGCGGAGCTGGAGGTACTCGGACACGACGGCGTCGATCGGGACCGCGTCCCGTACCGCCTTCACGTCGTCATCGTTGATCCTGCCTGCCACGCATGAATTCTACGGGGGTCCGGGGGTCGTCCCCCGCAGAGATACAGCTACGGGGGTCCGGGGGTCGTCCCCCGCAGAGATGCAGCTACGGGGGTCCGGGGGTCGTCCCCCGCGAGATGCAGCCTGCGGGGGTCCGGGGGTCGTCCCCCGCAGAGATGCAGCTACGGGTGACGGCGGGGGTCCCCGGGCTGCCTCGGGGCTACTCGGTGAGGCTCTCCAGCGGTACCGACGCGTCCGCCAGGCGGTCCTGGTCCACCTGCGCCCGGGACCGGATGAGCTTCTGGATCGGGTCTGTGACGTCCCACACATTCACGTTCATGCCCGCGATCACCCGGCCCTCCTTCAGCCAGAAGGCGACGAACTCCCGCTTGCCGGTGTCGCCGCGCACCACGACCTGGTCGTACGAGCCGGGCGGCGCCCAGCCCGAGTACTCCATGCCCAGGTCGTACTGGTCGGTGAAGAAGTAGGGGACGCGGTCGTAGGAGACGTGCTGCCCGAGCATCGCGCGGGCGGCGGCCGGGCCGCCGTTGAGGGCGTTGGCCCAGTGCTCGACGCGCAGCCGGGTGTGCAGCAGCGGGTGGTGGGCGGCGGCGATGTCGCCGGCGGCGAAGACGTCCGGGTCGGAGGTGCGCAGCGCCTCGTCGACGGCGACGCCGCCGCCGTCGGCGCGGTCGACCAGGGCGAGGCCGGCGTTCTCCGCGAGGGCGGTGCGCGGGGCGGCACCGATGGCGACCAGGACGGCGTGGGCGGGGTGCTCCTCGCCGTCGTCGGTGCGGGCGGCGAGGACCATGCCGTCCTGGCCGGTGATCTCGGTGAGCCGGGCGCCGAAGTGGAAGCGGACGCCGTGGTCGGTGTGCAGGTCGGCGAAGATCTGGCCGAGTTCGGGGCCGAGGACCCGGTGGAGCGGGGTGGGGTCGGCCTCGACGATGGTGACCTCGGCGCCGTACGTACGGGCCGCGGCGGCGACCTCCAGGCCGATCCAGCCGGCGCCGGCGATGACCAGCTGGCCGTTCTCCCGGCCGAGTTTCCTGATCTCGTCGCGGAGCCGCTCGGAGTGGGCGAGCCGGCGCAGGTGGTGCACGCCGGCGAGGTCGGTGCCGGGGATGTCGAGGCGGCGCGGCTCGGCGCCGGTGGCGAGGAGCAGCTTGTCGTAGCGGATGACGGTGCCGTCGCCGAGGCGGACGGTGTGCGCCTCGCGGTCGACGGCGGTGACGGGCTGGCCCAGGTGGAGCTCGACGTCGTGCTGCGCGTACCAGCCGGGCTCGTGGACGAAGACGGAGTCCCGCTCGTCCTTGTCGAGGAGGTAGCCCTTGGAGAGCGGTGGGCGCTCGTAGGGGCGCTCGCGTTCGTCGCAGATGAGGATCACCCGCCCGTTGAAGCCCTCGGAGCGCAGGGTCTCCGCCGCCTTGGCCCCGGCCAGGCCCCCGCCGACGATGACAAAGGTCTGATCTGCGTCGACCACGTTGATTCCTCCTCGTTGCGACCGGTTCCCTACGCTACGCCCCCGGGCCCGGGCCGGGCCGTACCGCCTCGGGGCGTGCATGCGAGGGTGCCGCACCGGCCGGGAAGGCGAAAGAGGGCGAACGGCCCTTAGCGGCGGGGGGTCCGGAGCCGGGCGTGGAGGGTGCGGGCGGAGGCGTCGGTGAGGGAGGCGATCTGGTCGACGATCACCCGCTTGCGGGAACGCTCGTCCGGCGCGGCGGCGAACAGGGCCCGGAACTGCGGGTCGAGACCCTCGGGCGCGCGGGCCGCGAGCGCCTCGGCGAGCTCGGCGACGACGATCCGCTGGTCGGCCCGGAGCGCCTCCTGCTCGGCGCGCTGCATCACGTACCGGTCGGCGATCGCCTTGAGCACCGCGCACTCGTTGCGGGTGCCGCGCGGGACGACCAGCTCGGCGCCGTAACGGGTGAGCCGGCCGCCGCCGTACGCCTGCCGGGTGGCGCCCTCGGCGGCCAGGCAGAAGCGCCCGATGAGCTGGCTGGTGGCGTCCTTGAGCCGGGCCTGGGCGACGGCCGAGCCGTCGTAGCCGTGCGGCCACCAGTCCTGGTCGACGAGCCGGTCGAGGGCGTCGGCGAGCTCCTGCGGATCGGTGTCCTCCGGTACGTACCGGCCGAGGGCCACCTGCCAGATGTCGGCGCGCTCGGGCTCGGAGAACAGCATGTTGGGGTCGATGTGCCCGGCGTGCAGGCCGTCCTCGAAGTCGTGCACCGAGTACGCCACGTCGTCGGACCAGTCCATCACCTGCGCCTCGAAGCACTTGCGGTACTCCGGCGCGCCCTTCCTGACCCATTCGAAGACCGGCAGGTCGTCCTCGTACACCCCGAACTTCGGCGAACCCGGGTCGGTGGGGTGCCCGCCGCGCGGCCAGGGGTACTTGGTGGCGGCGTCGAGCGCGGCGCGGGTCAGGTTCAGGCCGACGCTGACGGGGTCGCCGGTGACGGGGTCGGCGATGAACCGCTTGGGCTCGATGCGGGTGAGCAGGCGGAGCGACTGCGCGTTGCCCTCGAAGCCGCCGCAGTCCTTGGCGACGTCGTTGAGCGCCTGCTCGCCGTTGTGCCCGAAGGGCGGGTGGCCCATGTCGTGCGCCAGGCACGCCGCCTCGACCAGGTCCGGGTCGCAGCCGAGCGCGGCGCCCAGCTCGCGGCCGACCTGGGCGCACTCCAGGGAGTGGGTGAGCCGGGTGCGCGGGCTGGCGTCCCAGGTGTGGACGGGGATCCCCCCTGCCTGGGCGGAGCCGAGGGGCCGGGGCAGGGAGCCGGGGTCCACGACCTGAGTCTTGCCGGCGAGCCTGCGCAGCGCGGAGGAGTGCAGCACCCGCGCGCGGTCGCGCTGGAAGGCGGTGCGGCCGGGCCGTTTGTCGGGCTCGGGGGCCCAGCGTTCGAGGGCGAGGGGGTCGTAGCCGGGGGTGGGGGTGGGAGTGGTGCCGGTACGGGTGGGGTCTGCGAAGCCTTCCATGGTGTCGACGGTAACGGGCGGCACGGACAGAAGGGGCGAGACGCGGCTCGCGCGTCAGCCGGTCGCGGCGGCGAACTCCCTTGCCGGGGCGGGGGACATGGCCACCTCGTCGTAGCGGTGCAGAATCAGCCGGGCGAGGGCCGGGTGCGGGCCGAGGGGGGCCGTGGCGAGCCAGGGGGCGTGGGCGGCGGCGCGGGTGGCGAAGAGGCCGGGGGCGGTGAAGCAGGAGGCGACGGCGATGCGGTGGCGGCCGCGGGTGGCGAGCGCGCGGACGGCCTCGGGGACGGTGGGGCCGGCGGCGGAGGCGAACGCGGCGAGTACCGGCACGCCGCCGAGGCGTTCGCCGAGCCGGGCGGCGATGCGGCGGATGTCGGCGGCGGACTCGGGGTCGCGCGAGCCCGCGGCGGCGAGGACGACGCCGGTGGTGGGCGAGGCACCGTCCTGCGGGGTCCAGCCGGCCTCGGCGAGCCGGTCGGCGAGGGCCTCGACGAGCAGCGGGTGCGGGCCGAGGGGTTCGGCGATCCGCACGCGGACGCCGGCGGGCGCGGCGGCCGCCGCGGCCGGCAGGTCGTGCTTGACGTGGTGGCCGCGGGCGAGGAGCAACGGCACGAGCACGGCGCCGCGCCCCGGCCGCGCGAAGCCGGCGCGGGTGTCGGCGCCCGGTCCCGCGAGGCCGGCGAGGGTGTCGGCGAGCAGTGGTGCGTTCAGTTCGATGTGCGCGAGCCGTACGTCGAGGCCGGGCCGCAGCTCCCGTACCCGGTCGGCGAGGAGGCCGAGGGTGGCGGCGGCGCGCGGGTCGCGGCTGCCGTGGCCGACGGCTATGAGGGTGGGGGCGTCGCGAGCGGCCGGCCGCGCGAAGATGCGGCCGAGCATCCCGGCGGCGCTGCTGTCGAACGTGGGGTCCGGCTCCTGCCTCTTCATGCGCCGATCGTGCCGGGGGCAGGTTGCCTGGCAGTTTCGCCCGGGTCACGGCTGGTTGCCGCGGCCTCACAGCGGCGCCTCACCCCGCACCGGCCGCTCAGCCCGCCGGTCACACCCGCCCCGTGCCGCTCACTGCGCCAGCCACACCCGCAGCGGCCCGATCGTTCCGAAGCCGGCCTCCTGGGCCGCCTCCAGGTCGTCGCCCGACTCGTAGCCGACGACCGGGCGGTCGGGGGCGGCGTGGGCGAGGGCCGCGGACCAGGCGTGGGCGGCCGGGAGGTCGTCCACCGTGAAGACGTTGGAGACGCCGGTGACGCCGGCGCTGTCGGTGAGGACGGCGCCGCCGAGGATCCGGCCGTCGGGGGCGTGGGCGGCGACGATCGTCGTGGCGGGGTCGTCGAGGAGCCCGGGGCGGAAGAGGGCGGCCTCGTCGGCGTCGCCGCCGCTCCAGGCGAGGGCCCAGGCGGCGAGTTCGGCGGGGGTGCGGACCGGGCGGGCGCCGGCGGTCTCGCCACGGACCGGGAGACCCGCGGGGCGGTGGATCCACTGGGCCTCGAAGAGCGTGAAGAATCCGGACCCGGCCAGGTCGAGGCGCGCGTAGCTGTCCTTGACGGAGGCGCCGGGGGCCGTGCGGTCGACGGCGTCCAGGAAGTCCTCGGCGGCCGTGTCCGGGGCCAGGGTGACGGCGTCCGGGTAGTAGAGCGGGGTGCGCCGCGGGCTGCTCCAGGCGCGCGGGCCGAAGGCGCCGGAGAGGCCGTGGGCGCGGCACATCGTGTCGCACCAGTCGGCGTTGTTGCGGACGGCGGCGGAGAGCAGGGCGTCGGTGGCCCCCGGGGCGTTGTCGATCACCAGCGGATCCTATGGACAGCCCGCCCCTCTCCTCCCCTCTTTTTCTCTTCCGAATCACGGAATATCTTTTCCGTTATGAGACTCTCCCCTGTGCCGCTCCCCCGGCGTGCCCTCGCCGAGTTCACCGGCACCGCCGCCCTCGTCGCCGTCATCGTCGGCTCCGGCCTCCGCGCCGACGCCCTCAGCCCGGACACCGGCGTCCGGCTGCTCGCCAACGCCGCCGCGTCCGCCGTCGGGCTCGGCCTGCTCATCGCGCTCATCGGCCCGCTCTCCGGCGCCCACTTCAACCCGGTCGTCACCCTCTCCGAGTGGTGGGCGCGCCGGCACGAGGACGGCGCCGCGAGGCCGTCCTCTACATCGCCGCCCAGCTCGCCGGCGCGGTCACCGGCGCGCTGCTCGCCGAGGCGATGTTCGGCCGCACGCCCGGTGCCGCCCTCGCCACCACCGAGCGCGCCGACCTCCACCTCCTGCTCGGCGAGGCCGTCGCCACCGCCGGGCTCGTCCTCGTCGTGCAGGGCCTGCGCCGCATCGGCCGCCCGGCGCTCGCCCCGGTCGCCGTCGCCTGCTACATCGGCGCGGCGATCTGGTTCACCTCCTCCGGCTCCTTCGCCAACCCGGCGGCCACCGTCGGCCGCGCGCTGTCCGACTCCTTCACCGGCATCGCGCCGGGCTCCGTGCCCGCCTTCGCCGCCGCACAGTTCCTCGGGATGCTCCTCGGCATGGGACTGTCGAGCGTGCTGTACGGAGGGCGGTACGGCACGGAACGCGGCGCGAGCGAACCACAGCCCGCCGAAACGCGTCCGACCGTGTGACAACGTCCCGAAAACCCGACCGGAGGTCCCACCCATGCGCGGCGTCCGCCTGCCCCGCCTCCCCCGCACCACCCGGGGCCGCCGCCGCGCCGTCCAGGCCGTGATGCTCGCGGCCGTGCTCGCCCTCGCCCCCGCCGCCTGGCTGCACACCAGCACCGCCGACCGCCTCCGCACCACCGCCGACGTACCCGCCCAGGACGTCGCCGTCGTCTTCGGCGCCGGCCTCTGGAAGGGGCGCCCCACCCCGTACCTCGCGCACCGCCTCGACACCGCCGCCGAGCTCTACCGCACCGGCAAGGTCAAGGTCCTGCTCGTCACCGGCGACAACAGCCGCACCGAGTACGACGAGCCGAGCGCCATGCGGAAGTACCTGGCCCAGCGCGGCGTGCCCGACTCCAGGGTGGTCAGCGACTACGCGGGCTTCGACACCTGGGACTCGTGCGTGCGCGCCAGGAAGATCTTCGGCGTGGACCGCGCGGTGCTCGTCACCCAGGACTTCCACGTGAAGCGGGCCGTGGCGCTGTGCGGGGCGGCGGGCGTCCAGTCGTACGGGGTCGGGGTGGGCGAACCGCACGACGTCACCTGGTACTACGGCACCACCCGCGAGATGGCCGCCGCGGGGAAGGCGGCCCTGGACGCGGCCCTGCGGCCCGATCCGACGTTCCTCGGCGCCAAGGAGGACGGCGTGACGAAGGCCCTCGCCTCACCCGTCGCGACCCGCTGAAAGGAGCGCACGGCACCCCGTCCGTAATCCGTCAGGTCCTCGCCCGTAACACGGCCGCCGCATCCTCGGCTCATGTCAGAGGTCACCACCGTCCCCACGCACTGCCCCTACTGCGCCCTCCAGTGCGGCATGAACCTGCGCCCCACCGCGGGAGGCGCCGGGGAGCTGCCCGTCGAGGTGGTCGACCGGCCCGACTTCCCCGTCAACCGGGGCGCGCTGTGCGGCAAGGGCCGCACCGCCCCCGCCGTGCTCTCCTCCCGGGTCCGGCTCACCGAGCCCCTGGTCCGCTGCCCTGACACGGGGGCGCTGCGGCCCGCGACCTGGGAGGAGGCCCTCGCCGCCGTCGCCGACGGGCTGCGCCGCACCCGCGACGGCCACGGGGCCGACTCCGTGGGGGTCTTCGGCGGCGGCGGTCTGACCAACGAGAAGGCGTACGCGCTCGGCAAGTTCGCCCGGCTCGTCCTCGGCACCTCGCAGATCGACTACAACGGGCGCTTCTGCATGTCCTCCGCCGCCGCCGCGCACCAGCGGGCCTTCGGCCTCGACCGCGGCCTGCCCTTCCCGCTGGAGGACATCCCGAAGACCGGCTGCGTGATCCTCGTCGGCTCCAACCTCGCCGAGACCATGCCGCCCGCGCTGCGCTACCTCACCGAGCTGAAGGAGAACGGCGGCCGGCTGGTCGTCGTCGACCCGCGCCGCACCCGCACCGCCGAACAGGCCGACCTGCACCTCGCCCCGCGCCCCGGCACCGACCTGGCGCTCGCGCTCGGCATGCTGCACCTGGTCGTCGCCGAGGGCCGGGTCGACGAGGAGTTCGTCGCCGCGCGCACGGCGGGCTGGGCGGCGGCCCGGGCCGGGGCGATGTCGCACTGGCCGGAGCACGTGGAGCGGATCACCGGCGTGCCCGTGCCGCGACTGCGCGAGGCGGTACGGATGTTCGGCGAGGCCGGGAGCGGCATGGTGCTCACCGCGCGCGGCCCCGAGCAGCAGTCCAAGGGCACCGACACCGTCGGCGCCTGGATCAACCTCTGCCTGGCCACCGGCAAGGCCGGCCGGCCGTACAGCGGCTACGGCTGCCTCACCGGCCAGGGCAACGGCCAGGGCGGCCGCGAGCACGGCCAGAAGGCCGACCAGTTGCCCGGCTACCGCAAGCTCGACGACCCGGCCGCCCGGGAACACGTCGCCGGGGTGTGGGGGGTCCCGCCGGAGTCCCTGCCGGGGCCGGGCCGGAGCGCCTACGAACTCCTCGACGCCCTGGGCGGGGACGTGAAGGCCCTCCTGCTCATGGGCTCCAACCCGGTGGTCTCCGCCCCGCGCGCCGCGCACATCGAGGAGCGGCTGCGGTCCCTGGACTTCCTCGCCGTCGCCGACGTCGTCCTGTCCGAGACCGCGGCGCTGGCGGACGTGGTCCTCCCCGTCACCCAGTGGGCCGAGGAGACCGGCACCACCACCAACCTGGAGGGCCGCGTGCTGCTGCGCCGCCGCGCCCTCACCCCGCCGCCGGGCGTCCGCAGCGACCTGGAGGTGCTGCACGGGCTCGCGGCCCGGCTCGGCTGGGAGAAGGGCTTCCCGGCCGACCCGGAGGAGGTCTTCGAGGAGCTGCGGCGCGCCTCGGCGGGCGGCCCGGCCGACTACGCGGGCATCAGCTACCGCCGGATCGAGGAGGAGCAGGGCGTGTTCTGGCCCTGCCCGGACGAGAGCGGTACGGGTGGTGGCACGGGCGGTGGTCCGGGCACCCCGCGGCTCTTCCTCGACCGGTTCGCCACGCCCGACGGGCGGGCCCGGTTCGTGCCCGTCGTGCACCGCGCGGCGGCCGAGGAGACCGACGCCGACTACCCGGTGGTCCTGACGACCGGGCGGGTCGTCTCCCAGTACCAGTCGGGCGCGCAGACCCGGCGCGTCGCCGAGCTGAACGCGGCCGCGCCCGGCTCCTTCGTCGAGCTCCACCCCCGGCTCGCCGAGCGGATCGGCGTCGCGGAGGGCGAGGCCGTCGCGGTGGTGTCACGGCGCGGCCGGGCGGTGGCGCCGGCCCGGATCACGGCCGCGATCCGCCCGGACACGGTCTTCATGCCCTTCCACTGGCCGGGCGAGGGCCGCGCGAACACGCTGACCAACCCGGCGCTCGACCCGGTGTCGAAGATGCCCGAGTTCAAGGTGTGCGCGGTCCGCCTGGAGCCGGCCGCCGACGAGTCCGCCAAGGGCTCCGGCACTACGGCCGGTTGAACCAGTCCCCGCTCTCGATGACCTCGCCCAGGGGCGCGTCCGGCGTCGCCAGGAAGACCCAGGCGGACACCCGCGCCCCGTCCCGTACCCGCTCGACGTCCATCGCCACCCGCTCGTAGCCGACGGGCAGTTCGAGCCGGTCGAGCAGGCCGAACAGCTCGCCGTAGGCACCGGGCGCGGGGGTGAGCAGGGTGCCGACGACCCGGCCCCCGTCCGCCGGGAGGACGTACGGATAGCCGGGCCCGTCGTACAGGACCGCCCCGTGCAGCACGGCGTCCGCCTCGGTGCCGATCCGGCCGGCGAGGAAGCGGTCGTGGTTGTACGCGCCCGGGCGCAGCGTCCCGTACACGAAGAACGGGCGCTCGTCGTGCGCCGGCGCGCCGGCCTCGATCGCCGCGGGCTCCGAGGTCTCCCGCTCGACCCAGCGGGCGTACTCCGCGCTCACCCGGGTCACCCGGGTCGCGAGGATCTCGGGCGTCTCGTAGTCGTGGGTGGCGAGGAGGTGGGCCTCCAGGGCGGGGTAGCGGGCCTCCGTGGTCTTGAACGTCACCTCCCACTCCTCGGCGGTCTCGACCGCGCCCTGCCAGTGGTAGACGGAGGTGACGGGCCCCGAGAGCTGCGCACAGGCGGCGAGCCGGGCCTCGACGGCGCCGCGCGCCAGGGTCTCGGCCTTGGCGCGCGCGTCGGTGGTGGTGCGGACGGTGACGATCACTCCCTCACCGTACGGGCGAACCGGGCCGTGCGCAGCAGGGCGCGGGCGCCCTGGGCCGTGCGGTGCCCCGGGCATACGGTGGGCCCATGACGACGTCTCCCCGGCCCCAGGACCTGTACGTCGAGATCGACGGCGCTCCGGCCGCCACCGAGCCCGGTGTCCTCGCGTCCCTCATGAGCGGCTACGGCCACTACACGGCGATGCAGGTGCGCGACGGCCGCGTCCAGGGTCTCGGCCTGCACCTGGAGCGGCTCGACCGGTCGACGCGCGAGCTGTTCGGCCTCGGCCTGGACGGCGGGCGGGTGCGGGCGCTGCTCACCGGGGCGCTCGCGGGCGCGGACCGGAAGGACGCGTCGGCGCGGGTGTACGTGTACGAGGGCAGCGACGGCGGCCGGCCGCACACCGTGGTGACCGTGCGGGCGCCGTTCTCGCAGGACCGCTCGCCGAAGGCCCTGAAGTCCGTGCCGTACTGGCGTCCGGCGGCGCACATCAAGCACCTGGGCGGCTTCGGCCAGCGCTACCACGGCGACGCGGCCCGCCGTGCGGGCTTCGACGAGGCGCTGCTGACGGGCGGCCCGGAGCACGAGATCGCCGAGGGTGCGGTCACCAACATCGCGTTCTGGGACGGCACTTCGGTGATCTGGCCGGCCGCGCCGCACCTCGTCGGCACCACCATGTCCCTGGTGGCCCCGCAGCTGCCGTCGGTGTCCCGGCCCGTGACGCTGGCGGAGGTGCCGCAGCTGCGCGCGGCCTTCGTGACGAGCGCGCGCGGGATCGCCCCGGTGACCCGGATCGACGACACCCCGCTCCGGGTGGACGAGAAGCTGATGGAGCGGGTGTACGCGGCGTACGAGGCGGCGCCCTGGGAAGCGCTGTAGGCGGACCGGGCCCCGAGGCGGTCACCCGTTCGGCACGGACCGTCAGCTGACGCCTGGAAACTCGCGCTGACCTGCGTAAACGCGGAAGATCCAGGCGACGCGCCGCTCCGGACGGAGCAATTCTGATGGGACATCAGCAGGCGAGCCGTCCGGGCACGCATTTATCTCGGACCTACGGAAGCCCCTTTCCGAGAGACCGTACGCGCGCCCCGGAGGTCCCCCATGCGCCGCACCCCTGCCCGACTGCTCAGCGGTACCGCGCTGACGTTCGCCGCCCTCGGCGTCTTCGCCACCGGTCCGGTGGCCTTCGCCAACGGAGACTGGAACAACAACGACGGCGACCACAACAGCAGCGGCGACCACGGCGGCGGGCAGCACGGCGGCTCGGAGTCGCTGGAGATCTTCCCGTCCTCGGCCGAGCCGGGCACCTTGGTCACCGTGAACACCACCGCCTGCGGGGAGCACGGCCACGGCATCGGCAAGACGGACGGGCTCGACGCGGGCGAGTTCCACCTGAACCCGAGCACCCACAAGGAGGTCGTGGTCGGCCAGTTCACGGTGCCGCACCACGCCCAGTCCGGGACGTACACGATCAGCGTCCACTGCGACAACGGACGGTCGGCCCGCGGCGAGCTCTTCGTCAAGCACAAGAGCCCGAGCGGCCATGTGCAGACCGGTGTCGGGGGCAGCGTCGGCCCCGACACCGCCCAGGTCACGGCGGGCGCGGCGGTGCTGGCCGTGGCCGCCGTGGGCGGTACGTGGCTCCTGCGCCGCCGGGCGAGCGGCGCGCAGGACGGCTGACCGTACCGCCGACGTCCTGTCCCCGCCGCGCGCCAGCTGACGGCCCGGCGGGGGCAGGACCACCCCTCGGGTAGGCCCTCCGGAAGGACATGAGGTCGTGACCAACAGGAGCAAGGGCTGGGGCATAGCCGTCGCCGCCTGCGTGGGCCTGTGGATGATCCAGAACGGCTCCGGCCAGGTCACCCCGCCCGTGCCGTCGGCCGCGCAGGCCTTCGCCGCCGGGCCGAGCGTCCACACCGACGCCGCCGCCGACCCGCTCCCGCCGTCCGTCCCGGTCCGGCTGCGGATCCCCGAGATCGACGTGGACGCGCCCCTGACGGGCCTCGGGCTCGGCGCGGACGGCGCCCTCGACGTGCCGCCGGCCGCCGACCGCAATCTGGCCGGCTGGTACGAGGACGGCACCCGGCCCGGCGCCAAGGGCACCGCGATCGTCGCCGGCCATGTCGACAACGCGCAGGGCCCGGCCGTCTTCTACGCGCTCGGCGCGCTGAAGAAGGGCCACCGGATCGAGGTGGACCGGCGGGACGGCCGGACCGCCGTCTTCACGATCGACGCGGTCGAGGTCTACGACAAGAGCGCCTTCCCCGACGCCAAGGTGTACGGGGAGGCGGACCGGGCCGAGATCCGGGTGATCACCTGCGGCGGCGGCTTCTCGCGGAAGGCCGGCGGCTACCAGGGCAACGTGGTCGCCTTCGGCCACCTCATCGGCGTGAAGTGAGCCCGTCGGGCCCGGTCACGCCCACTGGTCGAAGGCGAGCTTCGCGACCAGCGAGAAGACGACCACGAGCAGCACGCCGCGCACGAACTCGGCGCCCTTCGCCAGCGCCATCCGGGCGCCGAGCGTCCCGCCGGCCAGGTTGAAGAGGGCCATGACGGCGGCGAGCTGCCACAGCACGTGCCCCTGGTAGGCGAACATCGCGAGCGCGCCCGCGTTGGTGCAGACGTTGACGATCTTCGAGGTGGCGGAGGCCGTCACCAGGTCCAGATGGAGCACGGCGGTCAGCGCGAGCACGAGAAAGGTGCCGGTGCCGGGCCCGAAGAGCCCGTCGTAGAAGCCGATGCCGCCGCCGACCACGACGACGGCGGTGACGATCCGGGCCCGGGTGAGCGCCGCCCGCTCCTCGCCCGCCGCCCGGGTGCCGAAGGACGGCCGGAACATGACGAAGCCGGCCACCCCGAGCAGCACCACCATGATCACCGGACGGAGCACGGCGCTGCTGATCCCGGCCGCGAAGAAGGCGCCGGCCATCGACCCGAGCAGGGCGGCGAGCCCGATCCTTACCGCCATGCCCACCTTCACCGGCGCCTTGCGCAGGTAGGTGACGGCCGCGCCGGAGGTGCCGACGATCGACACGGCCTTGTTGGTGCCGAGGATCTGCGCGGCCGGCACGTGCGGCAGCCCGAGCAGCAGCGCGGGCAGCTGGAGCAGCCCGCCGCCCCCGACCACGGCGTCGATCCAGCCGGCGGCGAAGGCCGCGAGGCAGAGCAGGACAAGAGTGGTCAGGGATATGTCAGGCATGGGCGTGAGCCTAGGAACGGAATAGGTGTGCCGTCCATCAATCGGCTGAGTCTTGAGCTACGTCAGAGCTTGCCGTGGCCGGCTCCCGGTCGGGCGCGGGCGGGGCGGCCGGGTCGACGGCGACGGTCAGCAGCGTGGCGGCGACGGCCCCTGCCGCGAGCAGCCCGGCCGCGGCCCACCGCCGGGAGCCGGTTCCCGCGGCACGGCGACGGTGTCTAGGCATGGCTGAAGTCCTCGCTGTGGATGCGGCGGGCCGGGACCCCGGCCCGGATCAGTGACGCGGTCGCGGCCCGCGCCATCCCCGGCGGCCCGCACAGATAGACGTCGTGGGCGGCGAGGTCGGGCACCAGCTCGCGCAGGGCGCGCGGCGCGAGGGGGTCGAAGGAGTCTCCGGACGGGCCGAGCAGATAGTGCAGGGCGGCCCGCCGCTCGTGGGCGATGGCCTCCAGCTCCGCCCGGAGCACGAGCCCGCCGGCGTCGGAGGCCCGGTAGAGCAGGGTGAGGTCGCCGGGGCCGCCGGGCAGCGTCTCGAACAGGGCGCGCAGCGGTGTGATGCCGACGCCGCCGGCGAGGAGCAGCACCTTGCGCCGGGTCCGGCGGTGGGCGGTGAGCGCGCCGAACGGGCCGGTGGCGACGACCCGGGTGCCGGGGCGCAGCCGCCGCACGCGACGGGTGTGGTCGCCGAGCGCCTTCACGGTGATCCGCAGGGTGTCGTCGCGGACCGGCGCGGACAGCGAGAACGGCAGCGCGGTCGACCAGAGCCCGGGCCGCAGGAACCGCCAGCGGAAGAACTGCCCGGGCTCCGCCCGCAGCTCGGCCACGCCCCTCCCCCGCACGAGCACGGACACCACGCCCGGGCCCTCGGCGCGCACCTCGGCGACCCGCAGCTCGTGCCGCAGGGCCCGGCGCGCGGGCACGACGATCCGGTACCAGACGAGGAGCACGGCGACGGTGGCGTGCGCCATCGACCAGAGCCACCGGGTCGGCGCCGAGGCCGCCAGGTCGGGTCCGGCGAGCTGGTGCACGAAGCCGAGGGCGAAGGCGAGGTGGCTGAGCAGATGCAGCCGGCGCCAGGTCTCGTGCCGGATCCGGCGGCGGGCGGCCCGGGCGGACGACACCCCGACGGCGGCCAGGAGCAGGGTGCCGGCGCAGGCGGCGGCGACCGCCGGATAGCCGAGCAGCCCGCGCCCGGCGGCGACCAGGTCGGTGCCGCTGTGGGCGGCGTGACCGCACAGGGCGAGGAGCGCGTGCGCGGCGACCAGGCCGAGGACGTGGCGCCCGCCGCGCGCGTGCCAGCGGGCGAGCCGGTCGGCGCCGACGCCGTGCTCGACCGCCGGCACTCGCGCCATGAGCAGGAGCATGACGAGCACGCCGTATCCGGCGAGCAGTCCGGTGAGGTGCGCGCCGGTCGCGAACAGCGCGTCGAGCCGGGCGGACGGCCGGGCCTGGACGCCCCAGCAGAGGGCGACGGCCCCCGCGCCGGCGACTATCGCGGCACGGAGCCGGTCGGGGTCGAGGCGGGGCGGCGCGGGCTCCTCCGGTGTTCGGGCCGCGGCCAGCCGGACGGAGACGGGAGCGTAGAGGGGGTGCGGAGCCTCGGTGGTCACGTCGGCACACTAGGGCGGCCGGTATACGGGGAACGCGGGTTCGGGGCCGCGGCGGCGATCCTTAAGGCGGCCTTGAGCGAGCGCTGACGGGCGGTTAATCCTCGACGGCCCTCACAGCGGTCCGGCCGGGGCGTGAGATCAGCGTTCCGTACGGGAAACAGGAGGGATGTCGACGGGTAACACCCGCCGCGCACGCTTCCCGGTATGAGTACACGGATCGTGGTGGTCGGGGGCGGAACGGCGGGCGCCCGGCTCGCCCAGCGCCTGCCGGTCACGCTCCTCGGCGAGGAGCCGCACGCACCGTACAACAGGGTGCTGCTCGCGGATGTCCTCGCCGGCCGGTACGGCCCCGAGGTCATCGCCCTGCCCGACCCGCGCGAGCCGGCCCGGCTCGGCGTCCGGGCGGTGCGCGTCGACCGCGCGGCCCGCACGGTCGAGTGCGCGGACGGTTCGCTCGTCCCGTACGACCGCCTGGTCCTGGCCACCGGCTCGGCCCCCGTCCTGCCTCCGCTGCGCGGCCTGCGCGGCGCCGAACTCCCGTCCGGCGTCCTGCCCTTCCGCACGATGGACGACTGTCTCGCGCTGCGCGAGCTGGTACGGCCCGGCGTGCGCGCGGTGGTCATCGGCGGCGGTCTGCTCGGCGTCTCGGCGGCGCGGGCCCTCGCGGCACTCGGCGCGGAGGTCGTGCTCGCGCAGCAGGCCGAGCACCTGATGGAGCGCCAACTGGACGTCTCCTCCTCCGGCTTGCTGCGGGAGCACCTCACCGCCCTCGGCGTCGAGGTCCACACCGAGTGCCGCGTCACCGGCCTCCGCCAGGAGGACGGCGCCGTCACCGCGGTCGAACTCGCCGACGGCTTCGTCCTCGACGCGCGGATCGTGGTCCTGGCGTGCGGGGTGCGGCCCCGCGTGGCGCTGGCCCGCGAGGCGGGGCTCGACGTCCGGACGGGCGTGGTCGTGGACGACCGACTGCGCACCTCGGACCCGTACATCCACGCGATCGGCGACTGCGCGGAACACGACGGCCGCGTCTACGGCCTGGCGGGCCCGGCACTGGACCAGGCGGACGTCCTGGCGGACGTGCTCCTGGGCGACGCGCCCCGTTACACCGGCACCCGCGCCCTCACCCGGCTCACCCTCGGCGGGCCCGACGCCCTCGACCTCGCCGCATTCGGCGAGACCACACCCGCGCCCGGCGACGACGTCGTCCAGCTCACCGACGCCACCCGCCGTGCCTACCGCAAGGTCGTCGTCCGCGGTGACCGGCTCGTCGGCGGTGTGCTGCTCGGCGACCTCGGCGCGGTCGGGACGCTCGCCCGGGCCTGGGAGGGCGACGAGGCCCTGCCCGACGCCCCGCTGCTTCACCTGCTCACCCACGACGGAGGCTCCTGAGATGACGACCCCGTACACCCCCACCATCGTGCTCGTCGGCCACGGCATGGTCGGCCAGCGGTTCCTGGAGGCGCTCGCGGACCGGGGCGTCACCGCGCGGGCGCGGGTCGTGGTGCTCTGCGAGGAGCCCCGGCCGGCCTACGACCGGGTGCAGCTGACCTCGTACTTCTCCGGGAAGACGCCGGACGACCTGTCCATGGTCGAGGCCGGCTTCATGGAGCGGCACGGCATCGAGCTGCACACCGACGACCCGGCGATCGCCGTCGACCGCGAGGCGCGGACGGTCACCGCCCGCTCCGGCCGGGTCCTCGCCTACGACACGCTCGTGCTCGCCACCGGCTCGTACCCCTTCGTGCCGCCCGTGCCCGGCAAGGACGCCCGCGGCTGCTTCGTCTACCGCACGATCGAGGACCTGCTCGCGATCGAGGAGTACGCGAAGGGCCGTACGACCGGCGCGGTGGTCGGCGGCGGGCTGCTCGGCCTGGAGGCGGCCGGCGCGCTCAAGGGCCTCGGCCTCGACACGCACATCGTGGAGTTCGCGCCGCGCCTCATGCCGGTGCAGGTCGACGAGGGCGGCGGCGCGGCCCTGCTGCGCACCATCGAGCAGATGGGCCTGACCGTCCACACCGGGACCGGCACGCAGGAGATCGTGACCGAGGACGGCGCGGTCACGGCGATGCGCCTGTCGGACGGCTCCGAACTGGCCACGGAGATGGTGGTGTTCTCGGCGGGCGTGCGTCCCCGCGACCAGCTGGCCCGCGACTGCGGCCTGACGGTCGGCGAGCGCGGCGGCATCGCCGTGGACGAGCTGTGCCGGACGTCGGACCCGGCCGTGTTCGCGATCGGCGAGTGCGCGCTCGCCTCGGACGGCCGGGTGTACGGCCTGGTGGCGCCCGGCTACGAGATGGCGCAGACGGCGGCCGCGGCGATCGCCGAGGCGGACACGAAGGGCTTCACGGGCGCCGACCTGTCGACGAAGCTGAAGCTGCTCGGCGTGGACGTGGCCTCCTTCGGTGACGCGCACGGCACGGCCGAGGGCAGCCTGGACGTGGTCTACTCCGACTCGCGCTCGGGCGTCTACAAGAAGCTGGTGGTGGACGGCGACGGCGTGCTGCTCGGCGGTGTGCTGGTCGGCGACGCCGAGTCGTACGGCCTGCTGCGCCCGCTCACCGGCAGCAGGCCGCCGGTCTCGCCGGAGCAGCTGGTGCTGCCGGCGGGCGTGGGCGCGCCGGTCGCGCTCGGCCCGTCCGCGCTGCCGGACGACGCCGTGATCTGCTCCTGCCACAACGTGACCAAGCACGACATCACGCAGTGCAGCACGCTGCCCGAGGTGAAGAAGTGCACCAAGGCCGGTACGGGCTGCGGCAGTTGCGTGAAGGTGATCGAGAAGCTGCTGCCGGCGGCCACGGGCAAAGGGCTCTGCGGCTGCTTCTCGTACACCCGCAGCGAGCTCTACGAGATCGCTCGCACCCTGCGCGTGACGTCGTTCGCCGCGCTGCTCGACTCGCACGGGCGGGAGGAGGCGAAGGGCGGCGAGGGCTGCGAGGTCTGCAAGCCGACCGTCGGGTCGATCCTGGCCTCCCTCGCGCCGACGATCGGGGTGGGCGGTTACATCCTGGACGGCGAGCAGGCGGCGCTCCAGGACACCAACGACCACCACCTGGCCAACCTCCAGCGCAACGGCTCCTACTCGGTGGTGCCGCGCATCCCGGGCGGCGAGATCACCCCGGAGAAGCTGATCGTGATCGGCGAGGTGGCCCGCGACTTCGGGCTCTACACGAAGATCACCGGCGGCCAGCGGATCGACCTGTTCGGCGCCCGGGTGGACCAGCTGCCGTCGATCTGGACGCGGCTCGTCGACGCGGGCTTCGAGTCGGGGCACGCCTACGGCAAGGCGCTGCGCACGGTGAAGTCCTGCGTGGGGCAGACCTGGTGCCGCTACGGCGTGCAGGACTCGGTGAGGATGGCGATCCAGCTCGAACTGCGCTACCGGGGCCTGCGCGCCCCGCACAAGCTGAAGTCGGCGGTCTCGGGCTGCGCCCGGGAGTGCGCCGAGGCCCAGTCGAAGGACTTCGGGGTCATCGCCACGGCGAACGGCTGGAACCTGTACGTGGGCGGCAACGGCGGCGCCACCCCGCGGCACGCGGATCTGCTCGCCCAGGACCTCTCGGACGCCGAACTGGTCCGGCTGATCGACCGGTTCCTGATGTTCTACATCCGCACCGCCGACCGCCTGGAGCGCACCTCGGTGTGGCTGGAGCGCCTGGAGGGCGGCCTCGACCACCTGCGGGACGTGGTGGTGCACGACTCGCTCGGGCTGTGCGACGAGTTGGAGGCGCTGATGGCGGCGCACGTCGCGGGCTACAAGGACGAGTGGGCCGAGACTCTGGACGACCCGGACCGGCTGCGGCGGTTCGTGTCCTTCGTCAACGCGCCGGAGACGCCGGACCCGTCGGTGCGGTTCGTGCCGGAGCGCGACCAGATCAAGCCGGACCTGACGGTCCTCACCATCGGCACGCGAGAAGGGGCGATGGCCTGATGATGCTCGAACTCTCCCCCACCGACGAGGCGTGGCTGCCGGTCTGCGAGGAGGCCCGGCTCACCCCGGGCCGGGGCGTGACGGCGCTGCTCCCGGACGGCCGGCAGGCCGCGGTCTTCAAGGACCGGGCGGGGCGGACGTACGCGATCGACAACCGCGATCCGTTCACGGGCGCGCAGGTGCTCGCGCGGGGGCTGATCGGCTCGGCGGGCGGGCGCCCGTTCGTGGCCTCGCCGCTCCTGAAGCAGCGCTTCGACCTGGAGACGGGCCGGTGCCTGGACGACGACGAGGTGACGGTGGCGGTCTATCCCGTGCGCCGGTCTCCAGAAGTTTCTTGACCGATCGTTCTTGATAGGCGTACGGTCCTCTCATGGCCAGGACCAAGGAATTCGATCCCGACGCCGCGCTCCAGGCAGCCGTCGAGCTGTTCTGGGCGCGCGGCTACGAGGCGACCACGATGTCGGACCTCGTCGAGCACCTCGGTATCGGCCGCGCCAGCATCTACGCGACCTTCGGCAGCAAGCACGAGCTGTACGTGCGGGCGCTGGACCGCTACCGCGAGACCCGCGACCCGCAGCTCATGGCGGAGCTGTCCGCGCCGGGCCCCGCACTGCCGGCGGTCCGCGCGGTCGTCCGCCGCTTCGCCGCCGAGGCAGCGACGGAGGAAGTACGCCTGAACGGCTGCTTCGTCACCAACTCGGCGGCCGAACTCGGGCCACACGACCGGGCGGTGGCCCGCCGGGTGGAGCTCGGCTGGGAGCAGATCGAGACCCTGCTGCACGCCGCGCTCGTCCGGGCCCGCGCCCAGGGCGAGCTGCCGGAGGACCGCGACCCGCGGACCCTGGCCCGGATGCTGCTCGTCCTGATGCAGGGGCTCCGGGTGGTCGGCAAGGCGTCGAGCGACCCGGGGCGCGTGCGGGACGCGGCGGAGCAGGCGCTGGCACTGCTGGACTGACGGGCCCGGAAAAAAGGGTGCCTTCGGGCGCCCTTTTCTTCGGCCTTCATATTGGAACGTTCGGTCAAAATACAGGGGGAGACATGACCGCCACCACGATCACCGCGACCAGAAGCACGCCGACACCCGCCGCCGGCTTCGCGCTCCTCGGCACCGTGCAGATGACGCTGATCTTCACGCTCGCCTCGCTCGCCGTGCCGCTTCCGCGGATCGGCAGCGAACTCGGACTGGACCGGGCCGAGCTCATCCTGCTCAGCGCCGCCTACGGACTCACCTTCGCCGGACTGCTGCTCTTCGGCGGCCGGCTCGCCGACCGCTTCGGCGGCCGCCGGGCCCTCACCGCCGGACTCCTCGTCTTCGGCGCCGCCTCCGCGCTCGCCCCGCTCACCACCGGCTACGGCACGCTGCTCGCCGCCCGGTTCGGCCAGGGCCTCGGCGCCGCGCTCGTCGCGCCCGCCGCGATGGCCGTGCTCCGCGCGCTGTACCCGGCGCCCGCCGCGTACGGCCGGGCCATGGCCACCTGGGGCGGGCTCTCGGTCCTCGGCGCGACCGCGGGCAATCTGCTGTCCGGGGTGATCTCGGCCGTCGCCTCCTGGCGCTGGAGCTTCGCCGTCCCGGTCGCCGTCGCGGCCGCCGCCCTCGTCCTGGGCCCGCGCCTGCTGCCGGCCACCGCCGGAGGAGGATCGCGGCGCGGCCTGGACCTGCCCGGGGCGCTGCTCGCCACCGCCGGGATCACCCTGGCCAGTTACGGGCTCGTGCTGACCGACGCCCGCTCCTGGACCTCCGCCGCCGTCCTGGTCCCGCTGCTCACCGGACTCGTCCTGCTCACCGCCTTCGCGCTCGTCGAGCGGCGCGCCGCCGACCCGCTCCTGCCGCCCGCGTTCCTGCGCGACCGGCGCCGGGGCATCGGGCTCGCCACCGTCTCGCTCACCGCCGCGGGCACCGCCGGCGTCTTCGTGCTCCTCTCGCTCGGCCTCCAGCGCGGCCGCGGCTGGTCCGCGCTGCTCACCTCGGGCGCCTTCGTGCCCTTCGCCGTCGCCCTGCTCGCCGCGGGCCGCGCCGCCGGGCCGCTGATCGGGCGGTACGGGGCGGGGCGCGCCACCGCCACCGGGCTCGGCACCGCGGCCGCGGGCCTCGCACTGCTCGCGGCGACCGGCCTCGACCCGGCCGTGCCCTACGCGTACGGGCTGCTGCCCGGCCTGCTGCTGCTCCCGGCCGGTGCCGCCGTCGCGTTCGCCGGAGCCGGCGTCCTCGCCACCGACGGGGTGCCGCCGGAGCGGGCCGGCCTCGCGGGCGGGGTCCTGAACACCGCGATGGAGCTGGGCCCCACCGTCGTCTTCGCCGCCGTGCTGACCCTCGGCTCGGACGCCGCGTCGCTCGCGGCGACCGCGCTCGCCCTGGCCGTCCTGGCCGCCCTGTCCTCCCGTACCGACTGACTTCCCGGCCCGTCCCGACCCTCACCAGGAGAACCCCTCATGACCTCGCGTTTCACCGACCGCACCGTCCTCGTCACCGGCGGCGGCACCGGCCTCGGCCGGGCCATCGCCCGCGCCTTCGCCGCCGAGGGCGCGCGGGTCGCCGTCGCCGGCCGCAGCGCCGCCACCCTCGACGGGACGGTGGCGCTGATCGAGGCGGCGGGCGGCACCGCCCGCTCGTTCACCGCCGACGTCACCGTCGCCGCGGACATGCACCGGCTGGTACGGGACACGGTGGCGGCCTTCGGCGGGCTCGACGTGGCCGTGAACAACGCGGGGGTGTTCCGCGGCGGCGGCCACAGCGCGGCCGACCTCCCCCTCGACGACTGGCACACCCTGCTCGACGTCAACGTCACCGGCGTGCTGCACGCGCTCCAGGCGGAGATCGCCCACATGCGCGGCCACGGCGGCGGCGCCATCGTCAACATCGCGTCCAACCTGGGCCCGCACGTCCGGATCCCCGGCGTCTTCGGCTACCAGGTCTCCAAGGCGGCCGTCTCCGCGCTCACCCGGGCCGCCGCCCGCGACCACATCGGCGACGGGATCCGCATCAACGCGGTCAGCCCCGGCGCGTCCGAGTCCTCGATGTCGCTGCGGCCGGGCGAGACGGAGGCCGAGCGGGAGGTGCGGATGAAGACGCAGTCGCCGCTCGGCCGGATCTCCTCGGCCGAGGAGATCGCGGCCGCGGTGCTCTACCTCGCCTCCGACGCGGCGGGCTCCGCCGTCGGCACGGACCTCGTGATCGACGGCGGCGTCTCGGCCTGACCTCGTTTCTGGGCGCTCAGCCCTGGACGGCCGCCGGGTCCATCCAGAAGACCTCCCAGTGGTGGCCGTCCAGGTCGGCGAACGAGCGCCCGTACATGAAGCCCATGTCCATCGGCTCCTTCGCCGGGCTGCCGCCCGCCGCCAGGGCCCGGTCCGCGAGCTCGTCGGTCTTCTCGCGGCTCTCGGCGCTCAGCGTGACGAGGACCTCGGTGGACTTGGTCGCGTCGGAGATCTCCTTGCCCGGCGCGGTGAAGCTCCTGAACTTCTCCTCGGTGAGGAGCATCACGAAGATCGTGTCGCTGACGACGACGCACGCGGCGGTCTCGTCGGTGAACTGCGGGTTGATCGAGAAGCCGAGCTTCTCGTAGAAGGACTTGCTGGCGTCCAGGTCCTTCACCGGCAGGTTCACGAAGATCATCTGCGGGGCCATGGTGTCGCTCTCTTCCGTCGGTGCGTGTCGCTTTCGCTTTCGAGAGTTAAGACGGACGGCGCGGCGAGAACTCATCGCCGCGCCGGAAAGAAGTTCAGATCGTGTTTCCGGAGACCGTGGTGCCGGCCCCCAGGTCGGAGACCGCCGCCGCGCCGGCGCCCCGTCCGCTCAGGTCGTTGCCGACGACCCAGACGCCGGTGCAGGTGGAGGTCACGGCGACGGCCGCGGCCGCGGTGCCGGAGACGGTGGTGACGGTGCCGACCGTGTTGCCCTGGCAGATCGTGTCGGCGGCGCCCGTGATCCGGATGCCGTACGTGGTGGCGCCGGTGACCCG
This sequence comes from Streptomyces sp. NPDC003943, assembly GCF_053605265.1. Classification (NCBI taxonomy): domain Bacteria; kingdom Bacillati; phylum Actinomycetota; class Actinomycetes; order Kitasatosporales; family Streptomycetaceae; genus Streptomyces; species Streptomyces sp. NPDC003943. The sequence continues at coordinate 54,289 of NZ_JBSGIW010000015.1, forward strand.
GTTGCCGCGTATCGTGCCGGCGCCGGCCGCCGCGTGGATGCCGTAATTGGTGGCGCCGGTGACGGTGTTCCCGGCGACGACGGCGCCCGTCACGTTCGTGTCCAGGCCGATGCCGTCGCCCTGGACGTCCGCGACGGTGTTGTGGGTGACGACCGCGTTCGGGCACTCCTGGACGTGGATGCCCTGAGCGTTGCCGGTGTCCGTGAGGCGCACGGTGCCGGTGACGGTGTTGCGGGTGACGGTGACGCCGTCGGTCCGGGAGACGTAGATCGCCGCCTCGCCCTTGACCGACTCCACCGTGTTGCGGCTGATAGTGAGGTCGCTGTGCCGGGCGCCGTAGGTGACGGGCACGGTGTTGAACTTCGGGACGCTGACCGTGATGCCGCCGCTGCCGTCGATGTTGCGGACGGTGTTGCCGGAGACGGTGATGCCGCTGAGCGCGTTGCCCTGCGGCGAGTTGAGGTAGACGCCGTGGAGGGCGACGCCGTCGATCGTGTTGTCGGCGACGACCGAGTCCTGCCAGTCGGCGACGTGTACGCCGTACGCGCCGCTCTTCTCGACCGTGTTGCCGATGACCCGGATCCGGCGGTGAGTCCTGCCCTTGGCGCCCCAGTGGTCGCCGCACAGCGCGCCGAACGGCCCGGTCGTGGTGCCGGCCTTCAGGGTGCAGCCGGTGATGAGGACGTCCTCGCAGGTGGTGAGGTCGTAGGCGGGAGCGGGCAGGTTGCCGTCGGTGGCGCAGGTGATCTGGACGGCCTCCTTCGTCGTCAGGCTCGCGCCGTCGCCCGGGTGGTGGCCGTCGAAGACGCAGTTCACGACGGCCGCGTTCCTGACCGCGTTCAGCTCGACGGCGTGCGCGGAGGGCGTGTCGAGGATCGTGCAGTCCTTCACCAGGACGCCGTCGCAGTGCGCGAAGCCCATGGCGTCGCTCTGCTTGCCGTGCTGACCGCCGCGCATGTCCCAGGTGCCGCCGAGAACGGCGATGGAGCCCGCGCCCTCGTAGCCGTACACCTGCGTGACCGAGTCGAAGTTCTTCAGCAGGGCGCCGCTGTCGTCGGTGCGGACGATCGTGGCGCCGTACGCGTGCACGGTCGTCCCGGCCCCGAGCACCAGGCTGGTCCGGATCGCGTACGTGCCCGGCGGGATCAGCAGCGTCGCCCCGCCCGGCACCGCCTTCACGGCGGCGAGCGCCGCCTGGAAGGCGGCCGAGTCGTCGGCGATCCCGTCGCCCTTGGCGTCGTACGGGGCGGCGGTGACGTCGACGACCACGCCGCTCCCGGTGGCGCCGGCCGCCGGTGCGGCGCCGCCGGCCCAGGCCGCGGCGCCCACGAATCCGCCCATGGCCAGCATCAGCGCACGACGTTCCACGATCCCGTTCCCCTCCGAAGTCTGCGTGTCGGAGGAGCGTACGTCAGTTCGTCAGTCGTCGATCTTCCAGTGGCGCAGCGCCTTTCCGTCGTACGTGAGCCAGGTGCCGTCCCCGAGCGGCCGGACCGATCCGTCCGCCGCGCCCGCCGGATAGCGGACGCGGCCGCGTATCTCCAGGGTGCGGGCGTCGAGGAGCCAGGTGCCGTACGCCGCCGGGTCACGGGCGTACTCGACCTCGGTGGTGGCGAGGACGGTGTCGCCGTCGAGGAAGCCGCAGGTGTGGTCCCAGCGCAGCTCCCCGTTCTCGGCGAGGACCGAGCCGTCCAGGGTGTGCAGTCGGAGGTCGTTGCCGCTGTGCTCGATCGTCAGGAAGCCCGCGTGCGCGGGGTGGACGTCGGTCAGGATGCGGTCGAGGCCGTCGTTCAGCTCGTCGTGGACGGTCAGCCGCTCGCCGTCCCAGTGGCCCCAGTAGGCGAGGACGCCGTCCTGTCCCATGCCGACGCACAGGCCCATGTGGACCCCGTCGGAGTGGGCGAGGTGGAACGAGCCGGAGGCATAGCTGTCGACCAGCTCGAGCCGGGCCAGCTCGCGGCCGTCCTCCGCGTCCAGGACGACCCAGCCCTCCTGGTAGTCGTCGGGCTCGTCCCCCGCCGCCAGGACGACGTGCGCCCACACCACGCGGCCGTCGTCGGAGACCCGGCAGGAGCCGGACTCGCTGCCCGGGCAGACCTGCCGCTCGTCGCCGGTGTGCGGGTGCCCGACCAGCGGGTCCCAGCACCCGTGCCCGTACACCCATCGCGTCGTGCCGTCGGCGTTCACCGCGCGCACGGACCGCTGCCCGGAGAAGACGGCGAAGGTGCCGTCGGGGCTCTCGGAGTGGACGCCCCGGTCCCAGCCCGGCCAGGGCAGCGGGAACACCGCGTCCGGTGCCCGCTCCCCGGCCAGCAGGGCGGCCAGGACGTGGACTTCGAGCTCCGCCCCGTTCAGGAGCGGCACCCGGAGGCCGCCGCGGCCCGTGCGCGCGAGGAACTGGCTGTAGAGCAGTTCGTGCGCGCCGGGGAGCTCGGTCGTGCCGAGCGGTCGCGCCGTGATCTCGGTGTCCATGCCCCGAAGTTAGCGGGCCCCACTGACAGCGCCACGCCCCTCCCCCGACGCCCGCTCCCTACGCGCGTAGCACTGTCCGTCCGCGGCGCCGTGGAAGCCGGAGCCCGAGCCGGGGCCGGAGCCCGGGCCGGCTCCGAAGCCCCCGCCGAGCAGCGCCGCGCCCAGCGGTGTCAGCGTGTGCAGCACCGCGTTGCCGTGCCGGAGCGTGGCGACCAGGCCGGCTTCGCGCAGCACTCCGGCGTGCTGGCTCGCGGAGGCGAGCGAGACGCCCGCCCGGCGGGCCAGTTCGCTGGTCGTGCCGCCGTCGCCGATCGCGCTGAGCACGGCGGACCGGGTGTGGCCGACGAGCTTCGCGAGCGAGGGCAGGCCGGGCGCGCGAACGGTCGGCGGCTCGCAGTGCGTGACCGGGTAGACCAGGACCGGCGGCAGGCCGGGGTCGCGCAGCACGACCGGGGTGCCGCGGCAGAAGAACGAGGGCTGGAGCAGCAGTCCGCGTCCGTCGAGGTGGACGTCCCGGTCGACGGGATAGTCGGCCTCCAGGACGGGGCTGCGCCAGCGGAGCATCGGCGGCAGGGAGGCGAGGAGTTCGTCGGCTCCGCCGTCGAGCAGCGCGCGGCCGCGCCGGGCCCGGTCGGCCTCGAAGCGGGCCTGGATGTGCGTCCAGTACGGCTGCACGGCGGCCCGGTGATAGCGGCGCAGGGCGTCGAGCATCCGGCCGAACGCGGCCGTGCCGCCGTCGGCGAGGGCACGCAGCGCGGACGGCACGGCGGGGCGGCCGGCGCGGGCGGCGCCGATCAGGGCCAGTTCGGTGTGCAGCCTCCCCGGGGGTGTGGCGCGTATCGCGTCAAGACCCTCGTCGAGCCCGAGCACTCCCTCGGGCGGAGTGAGGAAGTCCGGGAAGTAGCCGCGGCCCGGGACGAGCGCGGCGAGCAGCCGGGTCTCGGCGCCGACCCGGGTCCGTGCCTCGGACCGCCATTCGCCGTAGACGACCGAGCCGCGCCGGTCCCTTAAACGGTGAAAACTGAGAATCGTTTCCCACAGAACATCCGGCCGGGCGGCCATCCGGACGCCCGCCAAGTCGTTTCCGGTGAAATGAATCCGCAGCATGGAACCCCCACCTGTGCACTCGCAACCACCCCCGACGACGAGTATGCACAGCATCACTGCACGTTACCAGGGTGTTTCAGCCACACTTGAAAAGCCTCGCGGCGAACGGCCGGAAACCGAAAAGCTGTGCCCGTCGGACGGGAAACCTTCAGGACCGAGGTGACGCGGCGAAGACCGTGGGGGGCTTTGCCGCGTCCGGCGGCGGTCGGCGAGGTTGCGGCTCACCCGCCCGACACAGTTAAAGGGCGTGGCCTCCGGGTGGGGATCCGGGGGCCGCGCCCGTCTCATTCTTTGCGAATGTTCAACGACGAATAAATCAATGCACCACTGGCACATGCAGTTGAACAAGAACTCACATTTCCCCAACGATCATGCAACGACTCGTACCGCGATCGCCGGGACGAAATACGACGGGGCGGACACCTCCGCACAAGGTGTCCGCCCCGTCTCTATTGGAAACCGGAGCCGCCGCCCATCGGTTCTGAGGGTCGGGGACGAACGGCGGCTCCGGTGGTCTTCACATCAGCGGCTGTCGCTGCCCTTCGCCTCGGCCGCCGCGCGACCGGCCTCCAGGCGCGCCACCGGGATCCGGAACGGCGAGCAGGAGACGTAGTCGAGGCCGACCTCGTGGAAGAAGTGCACCGACTCCGGGTCGCCGCCGTGCTCGCCGCAGACGCCGAGCTTGATGTCCGGGCGGGTGGCGCGGCCGGCCTCGACGGCCTGGCGGACCAGGGAGCCGACGCCGTCCTTGTCGATGGTCTCGAAGGGGCTGACGCCGAAGATGCCCTTCTCCAGGTACGCGGTGAAGAAGCTGGCCTCCACGTCGTCGCGGGAGAAGCCCCAGACCGTCTGGGTGAGGTCGTTGGTGCCGAAGGAGAAGAACTCGGCGGCCTCGGCGATCTGACCGGCGGTCACGGCGGCGCGCGGCAGCTCGATCATGGTGCCGAGCGCGAGCTTCAGCTCGATGCCGGTCTGCGCCTGGACCTCGGCGATGACGGCCTCGGCCTCCTCGCGGACCAGCTCCAGCTCCTGGACGGTGCCGACGAGCGGGATCATGATCTCGACGCGCGGGTCGCCCTTGGCGTCGATGCGCTGGGCGGCGGCCTCGGCGATGGCGCGGACCTGCATGGTGAACAGGCCGGGGATGACCAGGCCGAGGCGGACGCCGCGCAGACCCAGCATCGGGTTCTGCTCGTGCAGCCGGTGCACGGCCTGGAGCAGGCGCAGGTCGTTCTCGTGCGGCTCCTTGCGGGCCTCGGCGAGGGCGACGCGCACCGACAGCTCGGTGATGTCGGGCAGGAACTCGTGCAGCGGCGGGTCGAGCAGGCGCACGGTGACCGGCAGGCCGTCCATCGCCTCGAAGAGCTCGACGAAGTCCTGCTTCTGCAGCGGGAGCAGCGCCTTCAGCGACTCCTCGCGCTCCTCGTCGGTGTCGGCGAGGATGAGCCGCTCGACGTACTGGCGGCGCTCGCCGAGGAACATGTGCTCGGTGCGGCACAGGCCGATGCCCTGGGCGCCGAAGCGGCGGGCGCGGGAGGCGTCCTCGGCGTTGTCGGCGTTGGCGCGGACGCGCAGGCGGCGGACGCGGTCGGCGTAGGCCATGATCCGGTGCACGGCCTGGACCAGCTCGTCGGCGTCGTCGGCGCCGGCGTGCATGCGGCCCTCGAAGTACTCGACGACCGGGGACGGTACGACGGGTACCTCACCGACGTACACCTTGCCGGTGGAGCCGTCGATGGAGACGACGTCGCCCTCCTCGATGACCACCCCGGAGGCGGTGGTCATGCGGCGGCGCTTGGTGTCGACCTCGAGCTCCTCGGCGCCGCAGACACAGGTCTTGCCCATGCCGCGGGCGACGACGGCGGCGTGCGAGGTCTTGCCGCCGCGGGAGGTGAGGATGCCCTCGGCGGCGATCATGCCGTCCAGGTCGTCCGGGTTGGTCTCGCGGCGGATGAGGATGACCTTCTCGCCGGAGCGGGACCACTTGACGGCCGTGTACGAGTCGAAGACGGCCTTGCCGACGGCGGCGCCCGGGGAGGCGGCGATGCCGCGGCCGATCTGCTCGACCTTGGCGTTCTCGTCGAACTTGGGGAACATCAGCTGGGCGAGCTGGGCGCCGTTGACGCGCTGCAGCGCCTCGGCCTCGTCGATGAGGCCCTGGTCCACGAGCTGGGTGGCGATGCGGAAGGCGGCACCGGCGGTGCGCTTGCCGACGCGGGTCTGCAGCATCCACAGCTGGCCGCGCTCGATGGTGAACTCGATGTCGCAGAGATCCTTGTAGTGGGTCTCCAGCGTCGACATGATCTCCATGAGCTGGTCGTACGACTTCTTGTCGATCGACTCGAGCTCGGCGAGCGGCACGGTGTTGCGGATGCCGGCGACGACGTCCTCGCCCTGCGCGTTCTGCAGGTAGTCGCCGTATACGCCCTGGTGGCCGGAGGCGGGGTCGCGGGTGAAGGCGACGCCGGTGCCGGAGTCCGGGCCGAGGTTGCCGAAGACCATCGAGCAGACGTTGACGGCGGTGCCGAGGTCGCCCGGGATGCGCTCCTGGCGGCGGTACAGCTTGGCGCGGTCGGTGTTCCAGGAGTTGAAGACGGCCTCGATGGCGAGGTCCATCTGCTCGCGCGGGTCCTGCGGGAAGTCGCGGCCGGTCGCGCTCTTGACGATCTTCTTGAACTGCTTGACGACCTTCTTCAGGTCGCCGGCGTCCAGGTCGGTGTCGCTGGTGACCTTCTTGGCGGCCTTGGCCTCGTCGAGGGCCTCCTCGAAGAGCTCGCCGTCGACGCCGAGGACGGTCTTGCCGAACATCTGGATCAGGCGGCGGTACGAGTCCCAGGCGAAGCGCGGGTTGTCGGCCTGGGCGGCGAGGCCCTCGACGGAGGCGTCGGAGAGGCCGATGTTGAGGACCGTGTCCATCATGCCGGGCATCGAGAACTTGGCGCCGGAGCGGACCGAGACGAGCAGCGGGTCGTCGGCCTGGCCGAGCTTCTTGCCCATCTGCTGCTCGAGCGCGTCGAGGTGCGCGGTGACCTCGTCGCGGAGCGCGGCCGGCTCGGAGCCGGACTCGAGGTAGACCTTGCACGCCTCGGTCGTGATCGTGAAGCCGGGGGGCACCGGCAGGCCGAGGTTGGTCATCTCGGCGAGGTTGGCGCCCTTGCCACCGAGCAGGTCCTTCAGGTCCTTGTTGCCCTCGGTGAAGTCGTAGACGAACTTCTGATCATTGATTTCCGACACGGGTCACGACTCCTCGACGACTCGGTTGGCTGCCCTGACGCCGAGGAACATACCCAGATCGAAGGCGTCTGGGGAGGTACGCCTAGCGGTCACCCGGTCTTAACCACCCGTCCGCCAGCACATCGAAAGTAACCGATGAGTAGCTTCCGCTTTCAGGGCCCGAAGCTCATTTGACTCAAAGCAGGGCTCAAGCGCTCACATGAGCGCCGAATGGAGCAGTTGCGTTCAACTCTTGAACGCAAAAAGGGTGGCACCCAGTGCCACCCTTCAAGCGGGAGAGGGGTCCGTAACCTGCTCATCTGAGCGCTACCCCTATCAGGGGTGGCGAGGATCACTCGCCGAAAACGCCCGTGAGAGACCCCGATCTCACCCCCCGGACGTGTCCAGCTCGGCGTCCTCGCTCACTCCGGCGCAGTCGTACGGGTCCTTCAGCCAGCCGTCCGGCAGGACAACCCGGTTGTTTCCGGACGTACGGCCCCGGGGGCCGTCCGCGCCGACCGGCCACGGCTGGTCCAGGTCGAGCTCGCTCAACTGAGCGCGCAGTTCGTCCAGGGAGGAGGTGATGGCGAGGCTCTTGCGCATCTCCGAGCCCACCGAGAAGCCCTTCAGGTACCAGGCCACGTGCTTGCGGAAGTCGATGACACCGCGGGCCTCGTCCCCCAGCCACTCGCCAAGAAGTCGAGCGTGCCGCACCATCGCGTCCGCGACCTCGCGCAGCCCCGGCTGGGCGTAGGCACCCGTGCCCTCGAAGCCCGCCACCAGGTCGCCGAAGAGCCACGGCCGGCCCAGGCAGCCACGGCCCACGACGACACCGTCGCAGCCCGTCTCGCGCATCATCCGCAGCGCGTCGTCCGCCGACCAGATGTCGCCGTTGCCGAGCACCGGGATCTCCGGCACGTGCTCCTTCAGCCGCGCGATGGCGTCCCAGTCGGCCGTGCCGCCGTAGTGCTGGGCAGTGGTCCGGCCGTGCAGGGCGATCGCGGTGACGCCCTCCTCCACGGCGATCCGGCCCGCGTCCAGATAGGTGATGTGGTCGTCGTCGATGCCCTTGCGCATCTTCATCGTGACCGGCAGGTCGCCCGCGTTCGCCACGGCCTCGTGCAGGATCGCCCGCAGCAGCGGCCGCTTGTACGGCAGCGCCGAGCCGCCGCCCTTGCGGGTCACCTTCGGCACCGGGCAGCCGAAGTTCAGGTCGATGTGGTCGGCCAGGTCCTCGTCGACGATCATCCGCACCGCCTTGCCGACGGTCACCGGGTCCACGCCGTACAGCTGGATCGAGCGCGGCTGCTCGGACGCGTCGAAGCGGATGAGCTGCATCGTCTTCTCGTTGCGCTCGACCAGCGCCCGCGTCGTGATCATCTCGCTGACGAACAGCCCCTTGCCGCCTGAGTACTCACGGCAGAGGGTGCGGAAGGGGGCGTTGGTGATGCCGGCCATCGGCGCGAGCACCACCGGCGGCTGCACGATGTGCGGCCCGATGGCGAGAGGGGAGAACGCGGTCATTCGCCCATTGTCGCGCACCGCGCAAGTCTTTAGACAGCCGTACTATCCGGCTATGCCAGAGCTCACGAAGCAGCTCACGAAGCAGCTCCCGCCCGGCCGCCAACGGCTCGTCCTGGCGATCTGCTGCATGAGCCTGCTGATCGTGAGCCTGGACAACACCGCGCTGAACGTCGCACTGCCCTCCATGCGGCGCGAGTTCGGCACCTCCGTCGCCGGCATGCAGTGGGTCATCGACGCCTACACCCTGGTCCTCGCCTCGCTCCTGATGCTCGCCGGCTCCACCGCCGACCGGATCGGCCGCCGCCGGGTCTTCTCGACCGGGCTCGTCGTCTTCGCCCTCGGCTCGCTGCTCTGCTCCCTCGCGCCCGGCCTGGAGGCCCTCGTCGTCTTCCGGATGGTGCAGGCCGTCGGCGGCTCCATGCTGAACCCGGTCGCCATGTCGATCATCACCAACGTCTTCACCGACCCGGCCGCCCGCGCCCGCGCCATCGGCGTCTGGGGCGGGGTCGTCGGCGTCTCCATGGCAGCGGGGCCGCTGGTCGGCGGCCTCCTGGTGGAGTCGGTCAGCTGGCGGGCGATCTTCTGGGTGAACCTGCCGGTGGCCCTGGCCGCGCTGGTCCTGACCCTGCGGTACGTCCCCGAGTCCCGCGCGCCCCGCCCCCGCCGCGCCGACCCGGTGGGCCAGCTGCTGGTGGCGGCGCTGCTCGGCTCGCTCACGTACGCGATCATCGAGTACAGCCTGCCGTTCGCCGTCGTGGCGGCGATCGCCCTCGCGGGGGTCCTGATCTACGAGCCGAGGCGCGCGGAGCCGCTGATCGACCTGCGGTTCTTCCGCAGCGCGCCGTTCAGCGGGGCGACGGTGATCGCGATCAGCGCGTTCGCCGCGCTCGGCGGCTTCCTCTTCGTCAACACGCTCTACCTCCAGGACGTCCGGGGCCTGTCCGCCCTGCACGCGGGGCTCTTCATGCTGCCGATGGCCGCGATGACCTTCGTCTTCGCTCCGCTCTCCGGCCGTCTGGTCGGTGCGCGCGGTCCTCGGCCCTCGCTGCTGATCGCGGGGACGGCGATGGCGGCCGGGCCGCTGCTCTTCGCCGCCTTCGACGCGGAGACCGGCACGCCGCTGCTGTTCGTCGGGTACGTGGTGTTCGGCATCGGCTTCGGCCTGGTCAACGCCCCGATCACGAACACCGCCGTGTCCGGGATGCCCCGCGCCCAGGCGGGCGTGGCGGCGGCCGTGGCGTCGACCAGCCGGCAGATCGGCCAGACGCTGGGCGTCGCGGTGGCGGGCGCGGTGCTCGCGGCGGGCCTGGGCTCGGCCCCGTACGGGACGGGCTCGGCGCACCTCGACGGCTTCGTGGCGGCGAGCAGGCCGGTGTACTGGATCATCACCGGCTGCGGTCTGTGCGTGCTGCTCACCGGGGCGCTGACCAGCGGGCGCTGGGCGCGGCGCACGGCGGAGCGGACGGCCCGCAGGCTGGAGTCGGAGGCCGCGGATCAGGCGACGGCGACGACGGCGTCCTCGGGCTGAGCGCCGCCCGCCGCCCGGCCCGCTGCCGCCGCCTCTTCCGCGAGGACGAGGGCCTGGAGGCGTTCGAGCCCCGCCCGGGACTCCTCGTCGAGCGGGACGTACGTGATGAGCCGGGGGCCGGCGGCCGGGCCCAGCCAGAGGTTGGTGTGCTCCACGTTCAGCAGCCCCACGTGGGCGTTGCGGACGGTCTTGGCCCGGCCGCCCGAGTCGACGACGTCGTGCCGGGCCCAGATCTCGCGGAACTCCGGCGAGGCGTCCTCGAGCCGCCGGAGCAGCGCCTTCCAGGCGGGCTCGGCCAGGTGCTCGGCCATGGCGGCGCGGAACTTGCCGGCGATGGCGCGCTGCACCTCCGGCAGTTCGGCGGCCGCGGCGGCGCGGAAGTCGTCGTTCGTGAAGACCAGCCAGAGGGTGTTGCGGTCCTCGCGGGGCAGCTTGTCCAGGTCGCAGTAGAGCCGCCCGAAGGTGCGGTTGTAGGCGAGGTACTCGTAGCGGCCGTTCTGGACGCAGGCGGGAATCGGCTCCAGCTGGGTGAGCAGGGCGCGCAGCGCGGGCGTGACGGTCGGGCAGGCGGCCTCGGGGTGCGGATCGGCCTGTCCGGCGAGCGCGAAGAGATGGGCGCGCTCGGTCGGGTCGAGCTGGAGCGCGTCGGCGAGGGCGTCCAGGACCTGCGGGGAGACCTGGATGGGCCGGGCCTGCTCCAGCCACGTGTACCAGGTGACGCCGACCGCCGAGAGGTGGGCGACCTCCTCGCGGCGCAGCCCCGGGGTGCGGCGGCGCCGCCCGCGCGGCAGTCCGACCTGCTCGGGCGTGATGCGCTCGCGCCGGCTGCGCAGGAAGGCGGCGAGCTCGTGGCGCCGGATGTCGGTGTCGCTCCGCGTCCCGGTCCCGGGCTCGCTCCCGGTCCGCGTCCCGGGCTCGGTCCGCGTCTTGGCGTCGGTCCACGTCTCGGTCACCATCAGCGTCATGCTCCCAGGGTGCAGGGCCGCTCAGCCCGTTGCCAGGTAGTGCTTGTACCAGGATAAACACCCTCTGGTACCAGGCTGAGGATCGGCGGAACCTCGGATGCGTGACTACGACAACCGATCCGTCCGTCCGCACCCCGGCGGTCCTCACCCCGGCCCCGCCGGCCCTCAGCGCCCTCGGCCTGTTCACCGTGCTGCTCGGCGCCGCGCTCCCCCTCGTCGACTTCTTCATCGTCAACGTCGCCCTGCCCACCATCGACCACGACCTGGCCGCGGGACCGGCGCTCCTGGAGCTGGTCGTGGCCGGGTACGGCCTGTCGTACGCCGTGCTGCTCGTCCTCGGCGGCCGGCTCGGCGACCTCTTCGGCCGCCGCCGGCTCTTCCTCGCCGGCATGGCCGCCTTCGGCCTCACCTCCCTCGCCTGCGGCCTCGCCCCGGACGCCTGGACGCTGGTCGGCGCGCGGGTGGCACAGGGTGCCGCGGCCGCGCTGATGCTGCCGCAGGTCCTCGCGACCATTCACTCCTCGACCTCGGGACCGCGCCGGGCGCGGGCGCTCAGCCTCTACGGGGCGACCGCCGGCCTGTCGATGACGGTGGGCCAGATCCTGGGCGGCGTGCTCGTGGCCGCCGACATCGCGGGCACCGGCTGGCGCTCGGTCTTCCTGGTGAACGTGCCGGTGGCGGTGGCCGGGCTCGCGCTCGCCGCCCGCAGCGTCCCCGAGACCCGCTCCGACCGGCCCGCGCCCGTGGACGTACCGGGCACCCTGCTGCTCGCCGTCGCGCTGCTCACCCTGCTCGCCCCGCTGACCGAGGGCCGGGCCGCGGGCTGGCCGGTGTGGACCTGGGTCGCGCTCATCGTGTTCCCGTTCGCGGCCGGCGCCTTCTGGTGGGTGGAGCGGCGGGCGGACCGCCGGGGCGCCATGCCGCTGGTCCCGCCGAGCCTGCTCGACCTGGTGTCGCTGCGCCGCGGTGTCGCGCTGATCGTGCCGCTGTCGGGCGGCTTCAGCGGCTTCATGTTCGTGATGGCGGTGGCGCTCCAGCAGGCCCTGGGCCTGAGCGCGGTGGCCTCGGGTCTCGCGGTGGCGCCGATGGCGCTCGCCTTCTTCGGCGCCTCGCTCGCCGGCCCGCGGCTCGTCCGCCGCTGGGGCACCCGGATCGTCCCGGTGGGCGCCCTGCTCCAGGCCCTCGGCCTCGGCCTGATCGTCTGGGCGGCCGCGCGTTCCTGGCCGGACCTCTCGGTGGTGGACCTGGCGCCGGGCATGGCGGTCGCGGGCCTGGGCCAGGGGCTCCAGCTGCCGGTCCTCTTCCGGGTGGTGCTCTCGGAGGTGCCGGCGGAGCGGGCGGGCGTGGGCAGCGGCGTGATGGTGACCGCCCAGCAGTCGGCCATGGCGGTGGGCGTGGCGACGCTCGGCTCGCTGTTCCTGTCGCTCTCGGCCACCGGTGCGACGGACACGGCGCTGACGGTGACGCTGCTGGTGCAGTCGGGGCTCGCGGTGGTGACGGGTGCGTTGGCCCTGCGCCTCCCGAAGACGCTCGACTGAGAACGGCTGCCATCGATCGACTGACTGACAGATATTGAAATCTGTCATCGCACATGCCATGGTTGATGCATGACGACGAACACGAACTCCCTCCCCTCCCGTCCCCTCGGCACCACCGGCCCGCGCGTCTTCCCCCTCGGCCTCGGCTGCATGGGCATGTCCGCGCTGTACGGCGAGGCCGACCGCGCCGAGTCGGTCGCGACCATCCACGCCGCCCTGGACGCGGGCGTCACGCTCCTCGACACCGGCGACTTCTACGGCATGGGCCACAACGAGCTGCTGATCAACGAGGCCCTGCGGACCGCTCCGGCCGCCGCCCGTGAGCGGGCGCTGACCAGCGTGAAGTTCGGCGCGATGCGCACGATGGAAGGCGGCTTCAGCGGCATCGACGGCCGCCCGGCCGCGGTGAAGAACTTCCTCGCGTACTCGCTGCAGCGGCTCGGCACCGACCACATCGACGTCTACCGGATCGCCCGCCTCGACCCGGAGGTCCCGATCGAGGAGACCGTCGGCGCCATCGCCGAGCTGGTCGAGGCCGGGCACGTCCGGCACATCGGCCTCTCCGAGGTCGGCGCGGACACCCTGCGCCGGGCGGCGGCCGTCGCCCCGATCGCCGACCTCCAGATCGAGTACTCGCTGATCTCGCGCGGCATCGAGGAGAAGATCCTGCCGACCGCCCGCGAGCTGGGCATCGGCATCACCGCGTACGGGGTCCTTTCCCGCGGTCTGATCAGCGGCCACTTCACCCGGGACCGCGAGCTCGCCGCCGGCGACTTCCGCGGCTTCAGCCCGCGCTTCCAGGGCGAGAACCTCAGCCACAACCTGGACCTGGTGGACCGGCTGCGCGCGATCGCCGAGGCCAAGGGCGTCTCGGTGGCGCAGATCGCCATCGCCTGGGTGCTCGCGCAGGGCGCCGACATCGTCCCGCTCGTCGGCGCCCGCCGCCGCGACCGGCTCACCGAGGCCCTCGGCGCGCTGGACGTCACCCTCGACGCGGCCGACCTCGCGGCGATCGAGGCGGCCGTCCCGGCGGGCGCGGCGGCCGGCGACCGCTACCCGGAGGCGCAGATGGCCCACCTGGACAGCGAGCGCTGACAGGTAATGTCATTCCATGGCCACCACGGAGACCCTGACCGCAGAGCGCATCCTCGAAGCCACCGAGGAGGTGCTGCGCCGCTACGGCCCCGCGAAGGCGACCGTCGTGGACGTGGCCCGGGCGCTGGGCGTCAGCCACGGCAGCGTCTACCGGCACTTCCGTACCAAGGCCGCGCTGCGCGAGGCGGTCACCGAGCGGTGGCTGGAGCGCACGATCACCTCGCTCGCGCCGTACGTCGAGGGCTCGGAGCCCGCCGACCAGCGGCTCACCGGCTGGCTGACCGCCCTCTTCCGCTTCAAGCGCAGCAAGGCGGGCGGCGACCCGGAGCTGATGGCCACCTTCCAGGTCCTGATCGGCGAGAACAGCGCGGTCGTCGACCGCCACGAGCAGCACCTGGTCGACCAGATCGCCCGGATCCTCGGCGACGGGCACCGCGAGGGCGTCTTCGCCGCCCCGGAGCGGGACTTCGCGACGACGGCGCTCGCGGTCTTCCACGCCACGGACCGCTTCCACAACCCGGCGCACGCGGCGGAGTGGGCGGGCGAGGGCGTCGAGGCGGCGTTCGACGCGGTGGTGTCGCTGGTGCAGCGCGCGCTCAAGCCGTAAGGACCAGGTACTCCAGGTACGGGAAAGCCCCCGGTTCCGAGAACGGAACCGGGGGCTTCGCCGTACGGGTCAGATGATCAGGCGCCGATGAGGCGGCTGGCCAGGTAGCCCTGGATCTGGTCGAGGGAGACGCGCTCCTGCTTCATGGTGTCGCGCTCGCGCACGGTCACCGCGTTGTCCTCGAGGGTGTCGAAGTCGACGGTGACGCAGAACGGCGTGCCGATCTCGTCCTGGCGGCGGTAGCGGCGGCCGATGGCGCCGGCGTCGTCGAACTCGATGTTCCAGTTCTGCCGCAGGTCGGCCGCGAGGCCCTTGGCCTTCGGCGAGAGCTGCGGGTTGCGGGACAGCGGCAGGACGGCGACCTTGACCGGGGCCAGGCGGTGGTCGAGGCGCAGCACGGTGCGCTTCTCCATCACGCCCTTGGCGTTCGGGGCCTCGTCCTCGATGTACGCGTCGAGCAGGAAGGCGAGCATCGTGCGGCCGACACCGGCGGCGGGCTCGATGACGTACGGCGTCCAGCGCTCCTGGGCCTCCTGGTCGAAGTAGACCAGGTCGGTGCCGGAGGCCTTGGAGTGCGCGGAGAGGTCGTAGTCGGTGCGGTTGGCGACGCCCTCGAGCTCGCCCCACTCGCTGCCGCCGAACTGGAAGCGGTACTCGATGTCGGCGGTGCGCTTCGAGTAGTGCGAGAGCTTCTCCGCCGGGTGCTCGTACCAGCGCATGTTCTCCTCACGGAGACCCAGGCCGGTGTACCAGTTCCAGCGCTGCTCCATCCAGTACTCCTGCCACTGCTCGTCCTCGCCCGGCTTGACGAAGAACTCCATCTCCATCTGCTCGAACTCGCGGGTGCGGAAGATGAAGTTGCCCGGAGTGATCTCGTTCCGGAAGGACTTGCCCATCTGCGCGATGCCGAACGGGGGCTTCTTGCGCGCGGTCGTCTGCACCTGGGCGAAGTTGGTGAAGATGCCCTGGGCGGTCTCGGGACGCAGGTACGCGACGGAGCCGGTGTCCTGGGTCGGGCCGAGGTGCGTGGAGAGCAGGCCGGAGAACTGCTTGGGCTCGGTGAAGGTGCCCTTGTTGCCGCAGTTGGGGCAGTTCAGGTCGGTGAGGCCGTTCTCGGGGAGGCGGCCGTGCTTCTCCTCGTACGCCTCCTCCAGGTGGTCGGCGCGGAAGCGCTTGTGGCAGGAGGTGCACTCGGTCAGCGGGTCGGTGAAGGTCGCGACGTGACCGGACGCCTCCCAGACCTCGGTGGCCAGGATGACCGACGAGTCGATGCCGACGACGTCCTCGCGCGAGGTGACCATGTAACGCCACCACTGGCGCTTGATGTTCTCCTTCAGCTCGACACCCAGCGGCCCGTAGTCCCAGGCGGCACGCTGACCGCCGTAGATCTCGCTGCACGGGTAGACGAAGCCACGGCGCTTGCTCAGGCTGACGATGGTGTCGATCTTGTCGGCGGCCACGGTGCTCTCTTCATTACGACGACGAAGTGCGAATGCCTCAGGTTACCGGCGCCCGCACCCCCTCTTTCAAATCGGTTCCTCCTCGCTCACGGTGAAGCGGAGGGAGGGGGGTACGCGGCTGTCGAGGGCGGCGGTCAGATCGCTCCCCGACTTGTACCAGTCTGCCTGGATATCGAGGGAGGCGCCGTTCTCGCCGAAGAGCCGCCGCAGCCCGGAAGGAAAGATTCCGAGCCCGGCCACCTGGTGCCAGCGCACGTCGTGCAGACAGCGCCCGTTCCAGTGCGCGATGCCCTCTTCGCTCAGATACATCCGCTCGTGACGCCCGGCGGGTCCGAAGAGCCTCGGCTTGTACGTGTACGCCTCGTGCAGGCCCTGGTCGGACGGGCTCGACTCCGGAACGAAGGGCGTGTCCCGCCCCGGGGCGCACTGCGCGGGGAGCGTGAGCACGGCGGTCGAGCCGTACGCGGCGAGGGCGGCGCGGACGTCCTCGGCGCCGGCGGCGGCGAGGCGGGCCCGCACGGCCGGGATGTCGAGGACCTCAAGACCGGAGAGGTGGTCGAGGCCGGCCGCGAACAGCTGGGCGTGCCGGCCGTCGTCCGAACCGAGCCGCTCCGAGCGGACCCGCCCGGCGCGCCGGACCTCCTCCTCGGCGGGGCCCTGCCCGGCGAGCTCGCGCAGCACCGCGTCGAGCCCGTCGGCGACGGCCTCGGTGCCCAGCTCGTCGGTGGGGGCGACCAGCCAGAAGAGCATGCGCCCGCCGCCCACGTAGGACGAGTGGAGCCGCACCTCTCCGGTCAGGTCGTCGGCGATGCGCGGATCGCGCGCGACCCGGGCCCGGGCCACGTCCGCCGCGAGGTAGCCGACGGGCGCGGCGGGCACCTCGAAGGAGAGCATCACGTCCTCGCCGTACCCGTCGGGGGCCTCCAGCCAGCGGCCCGCGGTCCCGGACAGCGGCGCGACCACGGGCCGCTCGGGGCGCGGCCCGTCCGGCAGCCCCGGGTCGAGGGCCTTCGGCGGCGGCCCGGTGAGCAGGAGCACCGCCCCGGCGCGGGTGAAGCGTTCGGCGGCCCAGGCGCGCACGGTGTCGGCGCCGATGTGCGCGACGGCCATGGCGGCCCAGCCGGCCCTGCCGGGGCCGCGCAGCCCGTAGCGGAATCCGAGCTCCCGTTCCTGGAAGCGTTCCCAGCGCTCCTCGCGCAGCTGCCGCGCCTCGACCCGCCGCACCGCCGCGGCGAGCCCGGCGACCGGGGGCTCGGCGAGGGCCCGGCACAGCCGGTTGACGACCTCGGCGACCTGCTCGGGCTCGCCGGTGGCCCAGAAGCGGGCGTAGTCGCCCTCGACGGCGGAGCCGACCTCGTCGCAGGCGGCCGCCCCGGCGCCGGCCATGGCGAGCTGCTCGGCGAGTTCGGTGACGCCGCGGCGCGGGAGCGGCTCGTGCTCGATGCCCGTACCGAGGAGGAGATGGGCGGTGAAGGGTCCGGGGACGTCGTCCCAGTACAGGGGTATGCCGTTGATCTCCGCGCGCCGCATGGCCGAACAGTAGTTGCCGGACAGCAGTCGCCGAACACCAGAAGCTCGAACGGCAGTGCCCCGGGACACACGTACGGCAATTGACAACCGTTTCCATCTTTGTTGAAAATGACTGTCATGAACGTACGCCGACTGATACCCCCGACCGCCGTCGCCGGAGCCGTTGCCCTGGGTCTCGTCACCCTCTCCGCCTGCGGCGGAAGCTCGGACGCCGCCGACCGGAACGGCGACGGGAAGCTGGGCGTGACGGCGTCGTTCTACCCGATGCAGTTCCTGGCCGAGCAGATAGGCGGCGACCACGTCTCCGTCGACACGCTCACCAAGCCCGGCGTCGAGCCGCACGACCTGGAGCTCAAGCCCCGCCAGGTCGTCGACCTCGGCACGGCCGACGTGATCCTCTACCTCAAGGGCCTGCAGCCCGCCGTCGACGACGCCATCGCGCAGTCCGGCGTGAAGAACACCGTCGACGCCGCCACCCTCACCAAGCTGGAAGAGCACGGCACCGAGGCCGGCGGCCGCGAGCACGGAGCCGAAGAAGCGGGCCACGAGGACCACGAGTCCGAGGCCGGCGCCGACCCGCACATCTGGCTCGACCCCGTGAAGTACGCCGAGGTCGCCAAGGGCGTGGGCGCCGCCTTCGAGAAGGCCGACCCGGCGCACGCCGCCGACTACAAGAAGAACACCGACGCCCTGGTGAAGAAGCTCGGCGACCTGAACACCGAGTTCGAGACCGGCCTGAAGAACACGGCCACCAGGACCTTCATCACCACCCACTCCGCCTTCGGCTACCTCGCCGAGCGCTACGGCCTGGAGCAGGAGGGCATCTCCGGCGTCGACCCCGAGTCCGAGCCGAGCCCCGCCCGCGTCAAGCAGCTCCAGGACGTCGCGAAGAAGGACAAGGTCTCCACCGTCTTCTTCGAGACCCTCGCGAGCGACAAGACCGCCAGGACCCTCGCCGGCGACACCGGCCTGAGGACCGACGTGCTCGACCCGCTCGAAGGCATCACGGACAAGTCCCGGGGCCACGACTACTTCGAGGTCATGCGGTCCAACCTGGCCGCGCTGAAGACCGCGCTCGGCGCCAAGTGACCCCCGCAGCCACGAAGGAGGACGTCGTGAGCGACGACGACCAGCCCGTCATCTCCGTCCGCGGCGCCACCGCGGCCCTCGGCGCGCGCCCCGTCCTGCGCGGTGTCGACCTCACCGTCCGGCGCGGCGAGGTCGTCGCGCTGCTCGGCGCCAACGGCTCCGGCAAGTCCACCGCCGTCCGCTCGATCATCGGCCAGGTGCCGCTGACCGGCGGCACCATCGAACTGTTCGGCACCCCGCGCAAGCGGTTCCGCGACTGGGCCCGCATCGGCTACGTCCCGCAGCGCACCACCGCCGCCGGCGGCGTCCCCGCCACCATCCGCGAGGTCGTCACCTCCGGCCGGCTCGCCCGCCGCCGCTTCGGCTGGCCGAGCAGGGCCGACCGGGCCGCCGTCGACCGCGCCATCGCCCTCGTCGGACTCGCCGACCGTGCCAAGGACTCCGTCTCGGCGCTCTCCGGCGGCCAGCACCAGCGCGTGCTCATCGCCCGCGCGCTGGCCTCCGAGCCCGAGCTGCTGATCATGGACGAGCCGATGGCCGGCGTCGACCTCGCCAGCCAGGAGATCCTCGCCGCCACCCTGCGCGAGCAGGTCGCCGCCGGCACCTCCGTCCTGCTCGTCCTGCACGAGCTCGGCCCCCTGGAGCCCCTCATCGACCGCGCGGTCGTGCTCCGCGACGGCTGCGTCGTCCACGACGGCCCGCCGCCGGAGGCCGTCGGCCAGCACGCGCTGCCCGGCCACGACCACGTCCACCCCCACGCGGCCGACGAGCCGCTCCGTACGGGACTGCTGACCTGACCATGGACTTCCTCGCCTCCCCCGCCATGCAGCGGGCGCTCATCGCGGCCGTGCTGGTCGGCATCACCGCCCCCGCCGTCGGCGTCTACCTCGTGCAGCGCCGCCAGGCGCTCATGGGCGACGGCATCGGCCACGTCGCCATGACCGGCGTCGGCCTCGGCTTCCTGCTGAACTCCAGCCCGGTCTGGATGGCCACCCTGGTCGCCGTCGCCGGCTCGGTCGCCATGGAGCTCATCCGGGCGTACGGCAAGACCCGCGGCGACCTCGCCCTCGCGCTGCTCTTCTACGGCGGCATGGCGGGCGGCGTCCTGCTGATGAACCTGTCGCCGACCGGCTCCAACGCCAACCTGGTCTCGTACCTCTTCGGCTCCCTCTCGACGGTCTCCCCCGCCGACGTCACGGCGATCGTCGTCCTGGCCGCCTTCGTCGTCCTCGTCACCGTCGGCCTGCGCCGCCAGCTCTTCGCCGTCAGCCAGGACGAGGACTTCGCCCGCGTCACCGGCCTGCCGGTGCGGTTCCTCAACCTGCTCGTCGCCATCACCGCCGCCGTCACCGTCACGGTCGCCATGCGCGTCGTCGGCCTGCTCCTGGTCAGCGCCCTGATGGTGGTCCCGGTGGCCGCCGCCCAGCAGCTGTCCCGGTCCTTCCGTACGACCTTCGTGCTCGCGGTCGTCATCGGCGTCGCCGTCACCCTTTCCGGCACCGTCACGACGTACTACGTCGACGCCCCGCCCGGCGCGACGATCGTCCTCCTCGCGATCGGCGTCTTCATCGCCCTCACCGCCCTCGCCACGCCGCTCGCCCGGCGCCGCGCCCGGGCCGCCGAGGCGGCCACCCGGGCCTGCGACGCGGCCGTCAACACGACACTTCCGGCCACCCGTCGCCCCTCGGACGACGTGAAGGTCTGACATCGACGCAGGGGGAGGCTGGCAGAATGGCGGGGGCAGACAAGGATTCAAGGAGGCCCCCGTGGCGACGGCAGGACCCCCCGTACAAGGCCGCTCGACCAAGCAGCGGGCCGCCGTGTCGGCGGCGCTGAACGAGGTGGACGAGTTCCGCAGCGCCCAGGAGCTGCACGACATGCTCAAGCACCGCGGCGACTCCGTCGGTCTCACCACGGTCTACCGCACGCTGCAGTCCCTGGCCGAGGCCGGCGAGGTCGACGCGCTGCGGACCAGCGACGGCGAGACCGTCTACCGCCGCTGCTCGACCGGCGACCACCACCACCATCTGGTCTGCCGCGTCTGCGGCAAGGCCGTGGAGGTCGAGGGCCCGGCGGTGGAGCAGTGGGCCGAGACGATCGCGTCCGAGCACGGCTTCGTGAACGTGGCGCACACGGTCGAGATCTTCGGGACGTGCGCGGAGTGCGCGGCGAAGTGACGAAGTGACCTGACATACGCGAAGGGCCCGCACCGAACGACTTCGGTGCGGGCCCTTTCGCGTATGTCAGGTCAGACACGGGTGAGCCGCGCGTCCAGGAATGCACGCAGCCGGTCGACGTCACCGGGACCTTCGAGCGCGCGCTTGGGCAGGGCCGCGAAGCCCACCCCGCCCTTGTCGGCGCTGAGCAGGACGAACAGCGTGGGCGTCTCGACGTACCGGGACAGCATCTGCCAGCGGTTGACGACCTCGCTGTCGCGGGAGGTGAAGCGGACTCCCTCGTCGTCCACGCGGGCCCGGAACTCGCCCTGCCGCTCCAGCATCGGGAACATCTGCCGGGCGCTGAGCCAGGGCACCAGCGCGGGCACGACGGCGGCGGTCAGCCCGAGCCAGACCATGAGCACGATGCCCCGGGTGTCGGGCTCGGGGCTGATCAGCTTCAGGACGATCGCCAGGGCCACCAGGCCCAGCGTGAGAGGCGTCAGCCACCGCATCCGGCGCCCGGACGGCGTCGTCCGCCGCCGCGCCCGTATCGCCTCATGGACGTCCGCACGCGTCGGCGTGTAGACCAGCTCCATCGCCGTAACCCCCCTGTCCACGCTCAGGCCTTGTCGAGGACGGCGAGGTCCGCCGGGTCCACGCCGCCGAAGCGCCGGTCGCGCTGGGCATACTCGACGCAGGCCCGCCACAGGTCGCGGCGGTCGAAGTCGGGCCACAGCACGTCCTGGAAGACCATCTCGGCGTACGCGCTCTGCCAGATCAGGTAGTTGGAGGTGCGCTGCTCGCCGCTGGGCCGCAGGAAGAGGTCGACGTCCGGCATGTCCGGGTAGTAGAGGTACTTCTGGATGGTCTTCTCGGTGATCTTCGACGGGTCGAGCCGGCCCGCCTTCACGTCCTCGGCGAGCGCCTGCGCCGCGTCCGTGAGTTCCGCGCGGCCGCCGTAGTTCATGCAGAAGTACAGCGTCAGCTTGGTGTTGTCCTTGGTCTGCTCCTGGGCGACCTGGAGCTCCTTGGCGACCGACTTCCACAGCTTGGGCATGCGGCCGACCCAGCGCACCCGGATGCCGAGTTCGTCGAGCTGGTCGCGGGTCTTGCGGATGAAGTCCCGGTTGAAGTTCATCAGGAAGCGCACCTCCTCGGGCGAGCGCTTCCAGTTCTCCGTGGAGAAGGCGTACAGCGAGATCGCGCCCACGCCCATCTCGATCGCGCCCTGGAGGACGTCGAGGACCTTCTCGGCGCCGACCTTGTGTCCCTCGGTGCGCGGCAGCCCGCGCTCCTTGGCCCAGCGGCCGTTGCCGTCCATGACGATCGCGACGTGCTCGGGCACGAGCTCCGGCTGGAGCTTCGGCGGGCGGGCACCGGACGGGTGCGGCTCCGGGGTCCTGTACTCCCGTCGCTGGCGCCCGAGGAGTCGTGCGATGGCCATGGCGTGGTGTCTCCTAGCTCTTCTCTACGTACCGCAGCGAGCGCAGTCCGCGTTCCAGGTGCCAGTGCAGATAGGCGGACACGAGTCCGCTGCCCTCCCTGACGTGACGCGGCTCGCACGCGTCCGCCGTCTCCCAGTCGCCGGTCAGCAGCGCACTGAGCAGCCCTACGGCCTCCGCAGAGGGTACGACGCTTCCGGGCACCCGGCAGTCCGCGCAGATGACTCCGCCCGCGGCGACCGAAAAGAAGCGGTTCGGGCCGTGAAGTCCGCATTTCGCACAGTCTTCGAAGCTGGGCGCGTATCCGTTGACGGCGAGCGAGCGCAGCAGGAAGGCGTCGAGGATGAGGTGGGGGGCGTGCTCCCCGCGCGCGAGGGTGCGCAGTCCCCCGACGAGCAGCAGGTACTGCTGCACGGCCGGCTCGCCCTCGTGGTCGGTGAACCGTTCCGCCGTCTCCAGCATCGCGGTGCCGGCGGTGTACCGGGCGTAGTCGGTGACGATGCCGCTGCCGTACGCGGCGATGGTCTCGCTCTGCGTGCAGAGCGGCAGCCCGCGTCCGACCAGCTCACTCCCGCGAGCGAAGAACTGCACGTCCACGTGCGAGAACGGTTCGAGCCGCGCCCCGAACTTCGACTTGGTCCGCCGGACCCCGCGCGCGACGGCGCGTACGCGGCCGTGACCGCGCGTGAGGATGGTGATGATGCGGTCCGCTTCACCCAGCTTCTGGGTGCGCAGCACGATGCCGTCGTCGCGGAACAGACTCATGGAGCCATTGTCCCGTACGGCGACGGAGCCCCGGGCCGCCGCCCGGGACTCCGTGGTCGTACGAGGAGCGGCGGGACTCAGTAGCCGCCGGCGTGGACCAGGTGGCCGTAGTAGCGGCCGGCGACGGGCGAGTGGTTCGGGTCGCCCGTGAAGCCGTACGAGGTGGGCTGGGCGGCCGCGTCCGCGCGGAGCTTCGCCCGCACCTGGGCGGGGGTGAAGCCCGCGCAGGACGGGCCGGCGAGGCAGAGGGCGGCCGTGCCGGCGACGTGCGGGGAGGCCATCGAGGTGCCGGAGAGGACCGTGGTGCCGCCGCCGAGCCGGGTGGAGGTGATGCACACGCCCGGACCCGCGACGGTGTGCGCCGCGTCCGCCGCGCCGACGGCGAAGCTGGAGAAGTCCGCCGCGGTGTCGTCCACGTCGGAGTAGCAGGTCGAGGCGGCCCCGCCGCCCGGCCTGCCGTTGAAGTCGGCCACCGCGGTCGCGGTCAGCACCTCGTCGTACGAGCCCGGGACGAAGCCGGCCAGGTCGCTGGTGCTGTTGCCCGCCGCCGCCACCATGGTCACACCCGCCTGGTCGACCACCCGACAGATCGCCTGGTGCTCCGGGTCGCCGTTGTTCAGCCCGCAGGCGCCGTCGTCCGTGCCGGACCCGCCCAGGCTCATGTTCGCGACCTTGATGCCCAGCCGGGCCGCGTTGTCCGCCACCCAGTCGAGGCCGCACACGATGTTCGACGTGTACCCGCGGCCGGCCGAGTTCAGCACCTTCACCGAGTACAGCCGCGCGCCCGGCGCGATCCCGACCACGTCGGACCCGTTGTCCCGCGCCCCGATCGTGCCGGCCACATGCGTGCCGTGGCCGTTGTTGTCCCGGTACGACGCGCCCGGCCACGGCGAGACGCAGTTCGTGCCGCCCACCACGTTGAGGTCCGGGTGCCGGGTGTCGATGCCGGTGTCGATGACCGCCACCCCGATGTCGACGGTCCCGCTCCCGTCCCCGGCGCGCGCACCGCTCACATCGGCCTGCACCCGGTCGATCCCGGTCGGCAGCACCTGCGCCGTCGCCCGCACGGGCAGATCCGGCGCCACCGCCTTCACGTGCGGCGACGCCCGCAGCGCCGCCACTTCACCCTCCGGAATGACCGCCGCGTACCCGACGACCGCGTGCGAGTACCGGAAGCCGGCCTTCAGCCCATGGGCCCTGACGTGCTCCGCGACGATCGCGTCGACCTGCCCGCGGGCCGTGTCGTCCAGCACGACCACGTACCGCCCCAACGGCTCGGCCGCCGCGCCCTGGGCCCCCGTCAGACCACCCGCCAGCAGCGCCACGGCCGCCGCCGCGGACGCCGCCGCCGACGCCGCGACACGCCTTCGTCCCGCCATGCCACACCTCGTTTCCGTGAGTGATCCACTTCGCGTGGACCACGTAACCGGTGCGGTGGCGGGCCTGCAGCGCGGGCGCGGCGGTTGGCCTAACCCGTACCAACACCCGTACGGCTCACGACCTCACGGCACCTCACCCCGACTCCGCGCGTTCGCGTGCGCCGTCGCCGCGCTCAGCCGCTCGGCCGCGGTGGCGACCCGTACGCCGTCCGGCTCGCAGTCCCACTCACGCCCGCCGCCGATGGGCCGCACCTGGAGATAGGGCCCCACGTGCCCCATGAGGGTGCCGACCCTTCCGGTGCGGATGTCGACCACGTACGCCCCTACGGGCAGTTTCATCCTCGGCTCCTTTCCCTCGTGTCGTGCGCGAGCGCGGCGGCGAGCAGCCGGGCCGTCGCCGCCGTGCAGCGCCCGAGTTCCACCAGCGGCCGAGGAGGAACGGCGGCGAGGGTCACGGCGTCGAGCCCGAGCGAGGGCAGGGTGATTCCGGCCCGACCGAGCGCCTCGCGCAATTCCCGTACAGCCTCACGCGCCTCTTCTGTCGACCGCATGCTGTCTTCTTTCACAACGCGTTCCTTTCCGAATCCAATTCCCGGT
This sequence comes from Streptomyces sp. NPDC003943, assembly GCF_053605265.1. NCBI lineage: Bacteria > Bacillati > Actinomycetota > Actinomycetes > Kitasatosporales > Streptomycetaceae > Streptomyces > Streptomyces sp. NPDC003943. The sequence goes on from NZ_JBSGIW010000015.1 coordinate 78,759, forward strand.
TACGACAACCAGATTGGAGGGGAATCCGTAGCATCGACAGATGCGCGGGGGAAACAACTGCGATGTGAGGCTGGTGAGTCAATCCGTGGCCAAAGGCAGGCAGCAGGCGACGTGGGAGTTCTTCGGGGAGCTGCTGAGAGAGCGCAGGGAAGCGGCGAGGATGTCGCGGGACGGACCTGGGTGGACGGGTGTTCGTGTCGGGGACGTACATCGGCCTGTTCGAGCAGGGGGCGCGGAAGCCGCAGTTGGACGTGGCGAAGAGAATCGACGAGGTGCTTCAAACCGGCGGTATTTTCGAACGGACCTGCCTGAAGCTCATCAACGCGTCGCCGTATGCCTCGTATTTCCACGAGGTGGCGGAACTTGAGGCGGTGGCGACGAAACTGTGCGAGTTCGCGCCGACGGTGGTGCCGGGGCTGTTGCAGACAGCGGAGTACGCGCGGGCGGTGACGGTGGCGGCGAACCCGTTCGCGACGGAGGAGTACGTCGAGGAGAAGGTCAGCTCACGGATCGAACGACAGGAAATCCTCCGGGACAGCGCTACAAAGCCCGAGTACTGGGTGATCCTCCATGAGAACGTGCTACGCGGCCCCGTGGGCGGTGCGGCGGCCATGGCGCGACAGATGGACCACATCGCGATGCTGATTCGACAGCGGCGGCTGCTGGTGGCAGTGCTGCCGCTCACGACCGGAGCGCACGCCTCCATGAACGGCATGCTCCAACTCATGGAGTTCGAGGACCAGCCGCCAACGGCCTATACGGAAACGTCGTTTTCGGGGACGCTCCTCGATGATCCGGCGGTGGTGAAGCGTACGCAGCGCGCCTACGATCTGCTCAGGGTCGCCGCCTTGTCGCCAGAGGCGTCCCTGGCCCTGATCGAGTCGGCGGCGGAGGACTTCAGACGATGCGCGAGTACGACCTGAACAACGCCCACTGGTTCAAGAGCTCCTACAGCAACGGCGAGGGCGGCTCCTGCGTTGAGGTGTCGTACGACTTCGTAGGTGCCGCCTGGCGCAAGAGCTCGTACAGCAACAGCCAGGGCGGCGACTGCGTCGAGGTCCTCGACGGCGTCCCCGGCGTCGTCCCCGTCCGCGACAGCAAGAACCCCACCGGGCCCGCGCTCGTCGTCCCGGCCGCCGCCTGGGCGGCGTTCGTCGCCGGCGTGAAGGGGTGATGACTCTGCGCGGCAGCGACGGCGTCGTTCTCCGTCACGAGGACGACGCCCTGACGCTGCGGCGCGGGGACGGCGTCCGACGCTTGCGCCACCAGGTCAGCGCCGGCGCGAGCACCGCGAGAACCAGAAGCACGCCCGCGATGCCCAAGTGCGCCGGCGTACGCCCCTGCGTCAGCACGTACGCCCCGCACGCCACCCCGCCGAGGGTGAGGCCGAGTGCTGGTGGCCAGCGGTCCGTCGCGAGGCCGGTGATGACGACGATGTACGTGGGCAAGGCCGAGAGGAAGACGACCCAGCCGTTGAGCTCGTAGCCCTCGGCGGCAACGCAGCCGCCCCGTGGGCCGGTTCGACAGCCTCCCTCGACGAGCCCGAGGAGGCCCCAGGTCACGGCGGCCAGCACCACGGCCGTGAGCGGAGTCCACCAGACCCGCGACCAGCTCCTCTCGTCGAGCGTCCATTCGCTGTCCTTGCGGCCCTTTTTCAAAGCCTCTCCCCCCGCCCCTCTCCCATGGCACCCGGCCACGAACGGTCGCAGCATGGAAGGAGGAGAACCGGTTCCCTCCCACACCCGTGCCGCACATCGTCGTGGGAGCGACCATGTACATGCTGCTGATCAAGGGATCCTTCCATCTCTCCGGCCGTACGGCCCCCGACGGGGACACCATCCCCTTCGTCCCCGACTACGTGGGCGAGTGGAAGCTCGTACGGGGCTGCAAGAAACTCCAGCCCGCGCGGGACGGCCACGTCGACGTCCGGCTCGAAGGCATCGACGCGCTGGAGACGCACTACTCGGGCAGCTACGGGGAGGAGAAGCACCAGCCGGCCAAGCTCGGCGACGCCGCCACGGACGCCCTGCTGACCTGGCTCGGCTTCGGCGACATCCGCCGTACGCCCGATCCCAAGTACCCGCACGACGACATCTCCGCGACCCCGGACACGGTCCCGGGATACATCCTCACGCGCGGCACCGACACCTACGGCCGCTGCGTGTCGTTCGTCGGCAGGGGCACCGAGCCGCCGGGGGCCAGCGGCTACGAGCTGGACGTGGGGGTGAAGCGCCTGAAGGAGACCGCCAACCACCACCTGGTGGCCGAGGGGTTGGCGTACCCGATGTTCTACGCGGGCCTGGACCCCGAGCTGCGGCGCGAACTCGCCGCAGCGAAGGAGCTGGCGAAGGCGGGTATCGGCAAGGGCATCTGGAACATGGCGGCCGACGCGATGGGCGACGTGACCCTCACCGGGGCGAAGATCACCGGGATGGACTCGATCACCGACGACGTGGTGATCCTCCCGAAGCTGTTCCGGCGCCTGAAGGAGTACCTGTCGCTCGGCAACACCACGCTGGAGTCGTTCCGCACGTATCTGGCCGGAGGGACGGAGGACAAGTTCCTCGACCTGACGCAGGTGAATCCGAAGGAGCAGACCGGGCTGCACAACCTCGTCGAGATCACCGACACGAACACGGTGCGGATGACGCTCCCCTCGGAGCAGATCCTCTTCACCCCGAAGTGAGTCGTGGCGGGGGAGGGTGTCCGCCCCTACGATCATGCCCATGCCCACGACACCCTCCCCTCTGGTCCTGCGTGGCAGCGGCGACGCCGTACTCCGTTACGCGGACGGGGCGGTGATCCTGCGTCGCGACGGCCAGGAGCACCACATCCCGCTCGCGGCGATCGCGGCGGTACGGGCCGAGGGGCGGACGCTGCGGATCGAGCTGCCGGCGACGACGTACGAGGTCGAGGACGTGAGCGCGGCCGGCGCGGCGGCCTTCGCCGATGCGGTCGGCGCCGACCTGCCGGAGGCCGTGGACCCGTCGGCGGCCGTCACGTCCCGTGCGGTCGACACCGCCGGGCGCCGGCTCACCAAGGCGAGGGCCGTGGCCGTCGCCGTGGCGGTGGCGGTCACGGCGCTGGTGGTGTCGGTGGGGCTGGCCGGCGGGATGACCAGCGGGGCGCTCGTGTTCTGCTCGCTCCTCTTCGGGTCCGCGGGCGCCTTCGTCGCGTACGTGATGATGCAGGGGCTGTACCGCATGTGGCGGCTGCCCAGGCACGGCATCACCGTGACGGCGGAGTTCTCGCACTACACCAACAGGAAGCGCGTGTACCGCTACACGGACACGACCGGGCGGGAGCACACGTACGACAACGGGCCGGGCGGGCAGCGCGTCGAGCTGAGTTACGACCCGCTCGATCCGAGGAAGGCCATCGTGGTCGAGTCGGTCTACGTGCGCTGCATGATGGGCGTCATGACCCTGGTGGGGTCCGGCATGGTCTGCGCGGGGCTCGTGGGAGTGGGCTCGGGCGTCGCCGGGGCGTTCGGCGGCTGAGACCGGGGCCGGGGCGCAGACCGTACGCGCCGGCGGCCGGCGCCCGTCCGGTCTCCGAGCGGCGCCCGACGCCCGACTAGGCTCGCCGCCGTGGCCCGCCACTATCGGGGCGTGGCAGGACTGGCGGCCTCGGTCACCACAACTCGCCCCTGACCTCCCGGAACAGCGCGACGATCTCCTCGTGCCCGAGGACCGGGGCGACGAAGCCACGCGCTGCCGCGCTCTCCTCCAACTCCGCCGGTACGGCGAGCCCGTGCTCGCGGACCATCCGGGCGGCCATCCCCGGCCAGCACCACACGCCGTCCGTGTGCAGGCTGAACCCGCCCATCACCTGGCAGCCGTCATACGGGTCCGTCTCCACCCCCGGCACGACGGTGAGGCGCTCGCAGCCTGCCAGGTAGCGCGCGAGGGCCCTCCGGTCGCCCCGCACGGGCCCTCGCGGCAGAGCCGCCGCCGAGGTCGCGGCGCCGATCCTGTACGGCGCGTCGTCATAGAAGCCGAAGTACTTCACGGCGCGAAACGTACCGCCTGCCGACCGGAGACTCGGGGCGGAGGCCCCGCACCCACCCGGCGACCGCGCCCACCCCAGGCCCCGCCGCCTACTTGATCAAGGCGTTGGCCCCCGCGATCGCCAGGCCGATCGCCGCGTCCGCGAGGCCGACCAGGGTGGCGGAGCGGCGGCGGTAGCCGGCCTTGAGCGCGGCCATGGTGCCCCACGCGCCGAGCAGCAGGGTGTTGAGGGTGAGGCCGGCCGCCGTGACCGGGGGTTCGGGCCAGTCGGCGGCACCGGCGAGGAGGAGCAGGAGGACGGTGGGGACGACGGCGGCGACCAGGGGCCATTCCCGGCCGAGCGCGACGAAGAGGCGCCGCCAGCGGACGGACTCGCTGCCGGGGTGGTGGCTCGCCATGTGGTGGGCGTATCCGTGCACGAGACCGGACGCCACCGCCGTGACCAGGATCCAGAGCGCGTCGTACAGCGGTGTGTACGTCTCGCCCTCGCTGTGCAGGCCCGCGAGCAGGGCGCTCGCGAGCACCGTTCCGTAAACGCCACCAAACATCCAATTCCGCATGATTCCCCACCCTAACGGGCACGTCTTCGCGTTCCCCTCCCCGCGCCCGCCCTCCCTCCCTACGATCCCGATCATGTCGATGCTCTCGTCCATACCCGTCCTCCAGGGCCGCGGCGGCGCCGTCCTGACCGCTGAGCCCGGCGGGCTCGTCCTGACCCGGCCCCGCGAGGAGCTGTCGATTCCCGAGCGGGCCGTCGCCCGGGTGCGGGCCGAGGGGCGGTCCGTCACCGTCGAGCTGCGGGTGCCGGCCGGGGGCGCGGCGACGGCGGCGCACCGGATCGAGATCGAGGACGTCAGCGAGGCGGCGGCCACGGCCTTCGCCGACGCCGTGAACGGCCTCCTGGAGGAGCCGGCGGCCGACGCGGAGGACGTGGACGGCACCGCGCTCGTCGTCCTTCGGACGATCAGGACGCTGTGGCGCGAGCGGTTCATGCGCCGCCTGAAGTGGCTGGTGATCGGCTCCCTGGCGACGCTCGTCGCGCTGTCCGTGGTCACCGGGATCGCGGGAGGCGCGGTCTACCCCATCATGATCGTGGTGTTCGGCGGCATCGGCACCGCGGGCCTGTGGATCGGCGCGTACCTCGTCGGCACGTGGCTGCACGAGCGCCGGCTGCTGAAGCACGGCATCACGGTCCTCGCCGCGCCGGCCAACATGTCGGGGCTGTACCTCTACGTCGACACCGACGGTCTGACCCGCACCGTGTCCCACCTCGGCGGCGCACCGTTCCTCCAGGTCAGCTACGACCCGCGGGACCCGGCGGACGTGCTCGTGCCGCAGACCCCCTTCATGAGACGCCTCGACGTCACCGTGGGCGGTTTCATCCTCTTCTGCTCGCTGAACGCCGTGGCCATGGTCGGCTTCGCGGTCGTGGACGCGTTCACGGGCGGTACGCTCACCGGCGACGGAGTCTAGGGTTCCCTTTGGGATCTCATAAGTCCACCTTATGAGGCCATAGACCGGGGGCGGGTACTCTCCCGCGACACGCGTTATTTAGGGTGACCTAAGCGGCGGCTCCCCTCGCCGCCTCGTCGCTTGCGAAGGGAAACCCGTCATGCCCCGCCCCCTCCGGGTCGCGATCGTCGGCGCCGGCCCCGCCGGGATCTACGCCGCTGATGCGCTGCTGAAGTCCGAGGCCGCCGCCGAACCGGGTGTGTCCATCGACCTCTTCGAGCGGATGCCCGCCCCCTTCGGCCTGATCCGCTACGGCGTCGCGCCCGACCACCCGCGCATCAAGGGCATCATCACCGCCCTCCACCAGGTCCTCGACAAGCCGCAGGTCCGCCTCTTCGGCAACGTCGACTACGGCACCGACGTCCACCTCGACGACCTCCGCGCCTTCTACGACGCCGTGATCTTCTCCACCGGCGCCATGGCCGACCGCGAGCTGCGCATCCCGGGCGTCGAGCTCGACGGCTCCCTCGGCGCCGCCGACTTCGCCTCCTGGTACGACGGCCACCCGGACGTCCCGCGCACCTGGGAGCTCTCCGCCGAGAAGGTCGCCGTCCTCGGCGTCGGCAACGTCGCCCTCGACATCGCCCGCATCCTCGCGAAGACGGCCGACGAGCTGCTGCCGACCGAGATCCCGGCGAACGTGTACGACGGCCTCAAGGCCAACAAGGCCGTCGAGATCCACGTCTTCGGGCGCCGCGGCCCGGCCCAGGCGAAGTTCAGCCCCATGGAGCTGCGCGAGCTGGACCACTCGCCGAACATCGAGGTCATCGTCAACCCCGAGGACATCGACTACGACGAGGGCTCGATCGCCGAGCGCCGCAAGAACAAGCAGACCGACATGGTCGCCAAGACCCTGGAGAACTGGGCGATCCGCGACGTCGGCGACCGCCCGCACAAGCTCTTCCTGCACTTCTTCGAGTCGCCGGTCGAGATCCTCGGCGAGGACGGCAAGGTCGTCGGCCTGCGCACCGAGCGCACCGAGCTGGACGGCACCGGCAACGTCAAGGGCACCGGCCGGACCACCGACTGGGACGTCCAGGCCGTCTACCGCGCCGTCGGCTACCTCTCCGACGAGCTGCCGAAGCTCCCGTGGGACGCCGTCAGCGGCACCGTCCCCGACGAGGGCGGCCGGGTCCTCGAGGAGACCGGCGAGCACATGGCCTCCACCTACGTCACCGGCTGGATCCGCCGCGGCCCCGTCGGCCTCATCGGCCACACCAAGGGCGACGCGAACGAGACCGTGGCCAACCTGCTCGACGACCACGCCAACGGCCGCCTGCTCACCCCCGAGACCCCGGACGAGGCCGCTGTCGTGGCCTTCCTGGAGGACAAGGGCATCACGTACACGACGTGGGAGGGCTGGTACAAGCTCGACGCGGCGGAGAAGGCCCTCGGCGAGCCGCAGGGCCGCGAGCGCGTGAAGATCGTGGAGCGCGAGGACATGCTGCGAGCGAGCGGCGTCGAACTCGCCTGACCCGCAGGACGAGAACGCGTCGGCACCGGGCCCGGGGGCATCCCCGGGCCCGGTGGCGTGTACGGGGCCGGTGGCGTCCCCGGGCCCCGTCCCGGGCCCGGTCCTACGCTGGAGGCGTGACTGTCGTCGCGCGGGCCACGAACGCGGCGGCCGGCGAGGACTGGGCCGGGCGGTACGGGCTGCTGCACGCCGCCGACCGGCATCCCCTCGCGCCCCTCGGGCCCGCCGAGCTCGACGCCCTCGCCGACTCCGCCTGGTGGTCCGGTCACGTCGACGAGTCGGTCGCGGCCCGGCTGCGCGCCCATGCCGCGTACGTCGCGGCGCACGACCCGCGCGGCGCGGGGCGCGCCGCGTGGTGGCTGTCCGCGGAGTACCGCCGGCTCGGGCGCCCCGTCGCCGCCGCGGGCTGGCTGCACCGGGCCCGCCACCACCTGGAGGGCCGGCCCGACTGCCCCGAGCAGTGCCTCCTCGCCTGGTCCGACGTCGCCGACGCCGAGGAACACCACGCCCCGGCCACGGCCCTCGCCGCCGCCCACCGCATGACCCGCCTCGCCGCCCGCTCCGGCAGCCGCGACCTGCTCGCCCTCGGCCACCAGGCCGAATCCTCCGTCCTCCTCTCCCGGGGCCCGGCCCACCGCGCGGAGGCGCTCGCCCTCCTCGACGAGGCGATGCGCGCGGTGACGGCGGGCGAACTGAGCGACCTCTTCACGGGCCGGCTGTACGACCTGGCCCTCGGCGAGAGCACGCGCGCGGCCGACCTCGCGCGCACGGTGGAGTGGACGGACGCGGCACTGGCGTGGTGCGCGGCCGCCACGCAGAACCTCGCCGACAACCCCTTCCGCGCCCTCTTCCGCATCCACCACGTCGAGGTGCTCGACCTGCTCGGCGAGTGGCAGCGGGCCGAGGAGGAGGCGCGGCTCGTGTACCAGGAGGTGTTGCCGGACTCGCTCGACACGGCGGCGGCCGCCGCGTACGCGGTCGGGGAGATCCAGCGCCGGCAGGGCCGGCTCGACGAGGCGGCCCGCTCGTACGCGCACGCGCACGAGCTGGGACGGGTCCCGCAGCCGGGGCTTGCGCTGCTCCGGCTCGCGCAGGGCCGGGCGGACCCGGCTCTGGCTGGGTTGCGGCTGGCCCTGGACTGCCAGAGCGACCCGGCGCACGACGTGCTCGGCCGGGCCCGGCTGCTCGCCGCGCTCGTCGAAACGCACCTCGCGCTGGGCGACACGGACGCGGCGGGGGATGCGGTGGCAGGGCTCGAGGCGCTGGACCCGGCCGGGGAGGTGCCGCTGCTGACGGCGATGGCGGCGAGTGCGCGCGGAGCGGTGACGCGCGCGCCCGGGCCGCTGCGGCGCGCACTCGCACTGTGGCTGGAGCTGCGGGTGCCGTACGAGGCGGCGCGGGTACGGATGCGGCTCGCGGCGGCCGATCGGGCCGCGGCCGACGAACTGGCCGCCGCCCGCGCGGCCTTCGCCCGCCTGGGCGCCGCACCGGCCTGACCGCGCCCGTCCCGGACGCCACCAGGCGCACCGACTGTGCGCGGCCCCCGCCGCCCCGGTCTACCCGGCCCGACCCCGCCAGCCGGGCCGGGCCGGGCCGTCCGGGTCGCCTTCCGCCGTCAGCCGACCTTTCGCGCCGTCGCCAGCAGCCTCGCCGTGTCGTCCGGGCACAGCGCCAGCGCGTTGCCCACCGTGCCCAGGACCTCGCGCTCGGCGGGCGTGTAGGGCCCGTCGGCCAGGGCGATGCGGGCGCCCTGCAGCAGGATCGATTCGCGGCCGGCGGCGGCGAGGTGGGGGGAGAGGGGTTCGAGGGCTTCGTGGAGTTCGATGGCGAGGGCCGCTCCCCCGCTGCTGACGTCCGGCAGGAAGCGGCCCGTGTCGGCGGCGAGCGCCTCGACCAGTTCGACGAGCTGGAGGGCCGTACAGTCCGCGTATCCGGCGGCCCGGACACCGGTGGCGGCGGTGTCGACGGCGGTGCGGGACGAGGTGCCGCCGGCGGCCAGGACGGCGAGGGCGACGGTGTGCACGGCGTCGCGGAGCATGCCCGAGAAGCGGCTGGTCGTCGGGTGCGTGAGCACGTCCGTACCGAAGTGGGTGTGGCAGGCGGCGCATTCCACGACCGGGCCCGCGTGGCCGCGCGGCAGCAGCGGTACGCCCAGGAGGGCGAACCGGCGGCGGCCGGTGCGGCGCCGGTAGTTGCGGTCGCCGCCGCACTCCTCGCAGAAGAACTCGCCGTCGCCGATCGTGTTCCAGGAGGTCCGGATCCCGCAGAGAACCAGGCTCCGCTCACGAGACTTCCGCGCAGATCGCACGCCGCACCTCCTTCGACGCGCCGGCGTCGCTGCCGGCGTTGGCGTGATGTTAGCCACATCGATGATGTGGCGTCAGCACCTCGTCAGCAGAACGCCAAGGAGATGGCCGAGACCCGCCGAGGTCCGGAAGGGGCCCCGGCCGGCGTCCGCCGGGCGTCAGGAGGCCCGCTTGCGGAGCTTCGCGAAGGCCAGAAGGCCGCCGCCGGCCGGGACGGCCGCCGCGCCGGCGCCGATCGCCCCAGGTCCGACGGACGAACCGGTCGTGGCGAGATCACCCTCCGGGGTGGACGAGGGGACGGGGACCGGGACGGCCGCCGACGAGGGTCCGGAGGGCGCGGGGACGGAAGCGGAAGGGGTGGTGGACGACTGCGGAGAACCAGGGGTCCCGGCCGGCGTGCCGGGCTCGGCCGGGACCGGGGTCTTGGCCGGCTTCGGCTGCTGCGGCGGCGGCACGACCGGGCCGCCGGGCGCCGCCGGCCGGTTCTTGTAGTGGTGCCCGCACGCGACAGTGCCCCGCACCCCCCGGAAGGGGTGCGGGGCACTGGGCGCAAGGGGCGTCAGCGCGCCGAGCGGTTCACCGCCGACACGACGGCCTTCAGCGACGCGCGCGTCGTGTTCGCGTCGATGCCGATGCCCCACAGGACCTTGCCGTCGATGGCGCACTCGATGTACGAGGCGGCCTGCGCGGACGCGCCCTCGCTCATCGTGTGCTCCTGGTAGTCCAGCAGGCGGGCGTCCACGCCGATCGCCTGCAGCGCGGCGAAGAAGGCGGAGATCGGGCCGTTGCCGGAGCCGGTCAGGACGGTCTCGACGCCGTCGACGACAGCCTCGACGGTCAGCGTGTCGGTGCCGTCCGTGTCGGAGGTCGACTGGCCGGAGCGCAGCTGGATGCGGCCCCAGGCGTTGTCCGGGTCCGCGGTGGGCAGGTACTCGTCCTGGAAGACGGACCAGATCTCCTTCGGCGTGACCTCGCCGCCCTCGGCGTCGGTCTTCGCCTGGATGATCTTCGAGAACTCGATCTGCATCCGGCGCGGCAGGTCCAGCTTGTGGTCGTTCTTCAGGACGTACGCGATGCCGCCCTTGCCGGACTGCGAGTTGACCCGGATGACGGCCTCGTAGGAGCGGCCGACGTCCTTCGGGTCGATCGGCAGGTACGGGACGGCCCACTCGATCTCGTCGACGGTCTTGCCCTGGGCGGCCGCGTCGGCCTCCATGGCGTCGAAGCCCTTCTTGATGGCGTCCTGGTGGGAGCCGGAGAAGGCGGTGTAGACCAGGTCGCCCGCGTAGGGGTGGCGCGGGTGGACCTCCATCTGGTTGCAGTACTCGCTGGTCCGACGGATCTCGTCGATCTGCGAGAAGTCGATCTGCGGGTCGACGCCCTGGCTGAACAGGTTCATGCCCAGGGTGACCAGGTCGACGTTGCCGGTCCGCTCGCCCTGCCCGAACAGGCAGCCCTCGATGCGGTCGGCGCCGGCCATGATCGCCAGCTCGGCCGCCGCCACCGCCGTACCGCGGTCGTTGTGCGGGTGGACGGACAGGCAGACGTGCTCGCGGCGGCTCAGGTTGCGGGACATCCACTCGAAGCGGTCCGCGTGCGTGGACGGCGTCGAGCGCTCCACGGTGGCGGGCAGGTTCAGGATGATCTCGCGGCCGGGGCCGGGCTGCCACACGTCGCAGACCGCCTCGCAGACCTCCAGGGCGAAGTCCAGCTCGGTGTCGGTGAAGATCTCCGGGCTGTACTGGTAGCCGAAGGTGGTCTCCGGGCCCAGCAGCTTCTCCGCGTACTCCATCACCAGGCGTGTGCCGTCGACGGCGATCTGCTTGATGTCGTCCTTCGAGCCGCGGAACACGACCCGGCGGAAGGTCGGCGCGGTCGCGTTGTACAGGTGCACGGTGGCCCGCTTGGCACCCTTCAGGGACTCCACGGTCCGCTCGATCAGGTCCTCGCGGGCCTGGGTCAGTACGGAGATGGTGACGTCGTCCGGGATCGCGCCCTCTTCGATGATCGAGCGCACGAACGCGAAGTCGGTCTCGCCGGAGGACGGGAAGCCGACCTCGATCTCCTTGTAGCCCATGCGGACCAGCAGGTCGAACATCTCGCGCTTGCGGGCCGGGGACATCGGGTCGATCAGGGCCTGGTTGCCGTCGCGCAGGTCGGTCGACAGCCAGCGCGGCGCCTTGGTGATGCGCTGCTCGGGCCAGGTGCGGTCCGGGATGTCGACGGCCTCGTACTGCCCGTACTTGTGCACCGGCATGCCGGACGGCTTCTGCAGGTGCGTCGCGTTGGTGACGGGCGTCGGACGGCTGATGAAGGGCGACTGGGACATTGCGTAGGGCTCCTCGGAGGGTCCTGCGGGAAGGACGGCCGACTGTCGAACGCAACACCGAAACCCGCGGGGAGGGGGTCGGCCTACGACTACAGGCCCTCGCCGCGGCAGCTAAGGAGAAGCAGCCCGAAACGCATGATGTGCGTCACTGTAGCCCAGGTGTGGCGGAGGCGGACGTCCCGTTTCAGTATGCGGGACGGCGTCGCCGTCAAGCAGAAAAGGTGACCTATCACTCCATTTCGCCAATCACTGTCGCAGGTCGTGACACCGGCACCACGCAGTGCCACATTGCTGCAATGACTCCCCACTCGTCTGTCTTCTGCTCGATCGTCCCGCCGCACATCCTGGAGCGGCTCGCACGGTCCGACAATCCCGCCTTCGCCGAGGCCGCCCGGCGGACCCTGGTGGCCGACGCCGGGCACCGCACCGCCCGCCGGCTGGCCCTGCCCGTCGCGCCGGCCGGGGCCACCGGGGTCCGCCGCACGATCTACGACGCCCGGAACGGCACCGACCTGCCGGGCGTCAAGATCCAGGACGAGGGCGGGCAGCCGACCGCCGACGCCACCGGCAACCGGGCCTACGCGGGCCTCGGCGCCACCTACGACCTCTACGAGAAGGTGTACGGACGCGCGTCGATCGACGGCAACGGCATGCCGCTGATCGCGAGCATCCACTACGACGAGAAGTACGACAACGCCTTCTGGAACGGCGAGCAGATGGTGTTCGGCGACGGCGACGGCCAGCTCTTCGTCGACTTCACCGTCTCGGTCGACGTCATCGGCCACGAGCTCACCCACGGCGTCACCCAGAGCACCGCGAACCTCGCCTACTACGGGCAGTCGGGCGCGCTCAACGAGTCCGTGTCGGACGTCTTCGGCTCGCTGGTGAAGCAGTACGCGCTCGGCCAGACGGCCGACCAGGCCGACTGGCTCATCGGCGAGGGACTGCTCGGCCCCGCCATCGACCGGGGCGTGGCACTGCGCTCCATGAAGGCGCCGGGCACGGCGTACGACGACGACGAACTCGGCAAGGACCCGCAGCCCGCGACGATGGACGACTACGTCCGCACGCACTCCGACAACGGCGGCGTCCACATCAACTCGGGCATCCCGAACCACGCCTTCTACCTGGTCGCCACGGCGCTCGGCGGGAACGCGTGGGAGCGGGCCGGGCAGATCTGGTACGACGTCCTGACCGGCGGCACGCTCGACGAGGAGGCGAAGTTCTCCGACTTCGCGGCGGCGACGGTCGCGGCGGCGAAGGCCCGCTACAACGAGGGTGAAGAGGTCAAGGCGGTGCGGGACGCCTGGGCGGCCGTCGGCGTGCCGACGGCCTGAGGGTGCGGTAGACAGGCCCCATGAGAATTCGCGTCGTACGCACAGGGGGCTTCGCGGGCATCGAGAAGGACGCGGAGGTGGAGACCGACGGCCGGCCCGATGACGGGCATCTGCGGGACCTGGCCCAGCGGACCCTCACCGCGCCGCCGCCGCCGCAGACCCGCGGGGTCCCCGACGGCTTCGCCTACGAGATCACGATCGACGGCCAGACGGTGAAGTGCGCGGACCCGCACCTCACCGACGAACAGCGCGAGCTGATCCAGCTCGTTCTGAAGGAAGGCGCTTAGCCCCGAGGGGCTTAGAAGCCCAGCTTGCGCAGCTGCTTCGGGTCCCGCTGCCAGTCCTTCGCGACCTTCACGTGCAGGTCGAGGAAGACCGGGGTCCCGAGCAGCGCCTCGATGTGCTTGCGGGACTTCGTCCCGACCTCCTTCAGGCGCTTGCCCTTGGGGCCGATGATGATGCCCTTCTGGCTGGGCCGCTCGATGTACACGTTGGCGTGGATGTCGAGCAGCGGCCGGTCCGCCGGGCGGTTCTCGCGCGGGATCATCTCCTCGACGACCACCGCGATGGAGTGCGGCAGCTCGTCCCGTACGCCTTCGAGCGCGGCCTCGCGGATCAGCTCCGCGACCATGACCATCTCGGGCTCGTCGGTGAGGTCGCCCTCCGGGTAGAGCGGCGGGGACTCCGGCAGCAGCGGGATGAGCAGGTCGGCGACGAGCTGGACCTGCTTGTTGCCGACGGCCGAGACGGGCACGATCTGCGCCCACTCGAAGCCCAGCTCCTTGCCGAGCTGGTCGATCGCGATCAGCTGCTCGGCGAGGGTCTTGGAGTCGACCAGGTCGGTCTTGGTGATGATCGCGACCTTGGGCGTCTTCTTGATCTCGGCGAGCTCCTTGGCGATGAAGCGGTCGCCGGGGCCGAGCTTCTGGTCGGCGGGCAGGCAGAAGCCGATCACGTCGACCTCGGCCCAGGTGGTGCGCACGACGTCGTTCAGGCGCTCGCCGAGCAGCGTGCGCGGCTTGTGCAGGCCGGGGGTGTCGACCAGGACCAGCTGGGCGTCCGGGCGGTGCACGATGCCGCGGACGGTGTGCCGGGTGGTCTGCGGCCGGTTGGAGGTGATCGCCACCTTCTGGCCGACCAGAGCGTTCGTCAGGGTGGACTTGCCCGCGTTGGGGCGCCCGACGAAGCAGGCGAAGCCCGCCCGGTGGGGGGCGGTGTTCTCATCGGTCTCGGGGGTGCGAACGCTCATGGGGGCCATTGTCCCCGATGCGCGACCTCCTCACGTACTCAGTCCGCCCCCGGCGTCGCGCGACGGCGGGTCCGGCGGGCGACGGCGCCTCCGGCGGCGCCGGCGGCGAGCACCGTGAGCGGCAGCCAGGGCAGCGCCAGGAAGGACACGCCGGCCGACTCGCGGACGTCCTTCGCGGTCGCCGTCAGCGTCACCTCGCCCCAGTCGAGCTGCGGCGATCCGCTCCACCGCTCGGTCAGCCGGATCTTCTGCCGGGGCAGCAGCTCGGCCGGCAGCCGGTCCAGGTCGCGGGCGAGCAGGGTCCGGCCGAAGAGGCCCCGGGCCTCGATGGCGACCTTCGGGTTCAGGGTGACGTTGCCGCGGTTGTGGAGGGTGTACGAGACGACGGCGGTGCTCGTCCGGGTGCCGGGGACGAGCGGCCGGTCCTGGTCGAGGGTGACGTCCTCGACGGCGAGCGCCGGCACGGTCGGGCCGCCGACCCGCAGGTACACCCGGGCGCCGACCGCCCGCTGCACGCCGAGCGCGACCGCGCCGGCGCCGCCCTTGGTGATCCGCTCGTCGAGGGCGACGACGGCGCCGGGGTGGTCGCCGGGCTCGGCGTCGGGGGGCACGGTGAGCGTGTAGGGCACGGTGACGGCGGACTGCGGCGGCACGGTGACCCGGTCCCGGGCGGGCCTGATCCAGGCGCCGGCGCCGGTCTGCCGCTCCTGCCGGGTGCGCACGGCGAAGCCGCCGTCGCGTTCGGTGTTGTAGGCGTCGGCGCCGTAGAGGAGGAAGGTGAGCGGGGCGGCGGTCTTGTTGGCGACGGTGACCTTGTCGGTGACGGTGGTCCCGGGGTCGGCGGAGAGGTAGAAGTACGGGCGGCTGCCGAGGCGGGAGGCGGCGGGGTAGACGGCCCATTCGCCGTTCTCGGCGGCGGAGGCCGGGGGTGCGTCCCGGGCGCCGAGCAGAAGCGCGGCGCCCAGGACGGCCAGGACGTTCAGGAGGAGGACGTACGGCTTGCGCACGGGTGCGGACCCCTTTGGCTCGGTTCTCTCGTGTCGGTCAGGACAGCGTCAGCGTCAGCACGCCCGCGTACGAGCCCGGCGCCGTGAACGCCGGGACGTCGAGGGAGAGCCCCGCGTCGACGGTGAACTCGCCGCCCGTGAGCGTGCCGTTGGGCGTGGAAGCGAGGGTCGCGCCACCGCTGCCGACGGGGCCGGCGCTGCCGGGGACGCAGGTGCTGGGGCTGCCGGCCTTGGTGGCGCAGGCCGGGGTCCAGCTGAGCCGCCCGGCGCCGACGGACGCGCCGCCGGGTCCGGTGAAGTCGGTGACCTTGCCGGTCAGGGACCAGCCCGCGGGGCCGCCGCGGAAGTCCTTGACCGTCACCGTCTGCAGCGCGCCGGTGGCCGCGCCGCCCTGGCCGAAGTCGACGGCCGAGAGCTGGACGGCGTCACCGGCCTGGGTCATCGACAGCGTGCCCGCCTTGACCGTCGCGGTGATCTTCTGGCTGTTCGGCGGGGCCGGGGTGTCGTCGATGACCTGGTACGCGACCGGGCCGGCGCCCTTGTCGGGGTCCCAGGCCGCGCCCTCGTACGCCACGATCCCGGTGGTCGCCAGGTCGGTGACCTTCAGGCGCGCGGCGAAACCGCCCTCGCTGTCCGTGGTGACCGTCATCCGGTCGGCGGTCTCGGCGGCGCCGGCCCGGCCGACGACGGTGACCTCGGTGAGCGGGGTGAACTTGGTGCCGGAGACGGTGACCCGGACACCGGGCGCCCCGGAGGCGTTGTCGAGCTGGAGCGCGCGCTCGTTGGCGCCGGGCTGCGCGGCGGCGGTGACCGTCTCGGAGACGGGCGCGGGCGGGTTGCTGACGGTGCAGGGGGTGTCCAGCTCCATCAGGTACGAGGTGTGGATGTTGTAGTCGCCGGGCGAGAGCGTGATCGCGCCGGGCTCGGTCACGGTGAAGGTGCCGCTCATCGAGAAGGGCGGGAAGGAGCCCTTGCCGGGGATGGGCGGGTTCTTCTTGGGTCCGGTGACGGTGACCGCGCCGGACTGGGCGCCGCCGAGGGTGACCTTGCCGCTCGGGGTCATGATGTCGGCCGGGAGGGCGAGGTCCACCGGGTTGGAGGCGGCGGGTTTGGTGACCGTGTAGGTGACGGTGACCGTGTCGCCGACCTTGGGCGCGGCGTTGTCGACGGTGATCTGGGCGGTGGTGGTGCCGTCGATGGGCGGGATGCCCGCGATCGGCGGCGGCACGCAGTGGGTGGCGAAGTCGACGGCCTGGGAGGCGGTGGAGACCGCGCCGGCGGGGGCGGCGAGCGCGCCGCCCGCGGTGACGGCGAGCGCGGTGGCGCCGAGGACGGCGGTCCAGCGGCGCCGTCTTCGTGGTGTGAAGAGCATGTGGGCCCCTCCTGAGGGAGATGAGAGGGCGCCATTGACGGCCGCGGGCCGAGAGAAGTCAATGGAATCGAAATGCACCGACTGATGGGCCATCAGATACTGTCAAGATCGGCACATTTGACGCGTTTCCGCAGGTCAGCCGTGTTCGACCACAGCAAGGACCGGTACCGCTCTCGGCGGTACCGGCCGGACGTGCGGGACAGGGCTCAGCTGAACACGAAGGGCCCGGGCGACTGCGAGGTGAGCGCGTCACAGTTCACCGTGACACCGAAGATCACCATGGAGAGCGCGGTGCCCGCGAAGTAGGAGTTGAGGCTGTCACCGGAGGCGACCGTCCCGCTGAGCGGGCCGATCGTCACCGACTGGTTGGCGGCGAGCGGCGGGTTCTTCTTGCCCGTGAAGACCCGGGTGCCACCGCCGGCCTTGGCCATCGTCAGACTGGCGCTGATCTGGTCGGCGCCGACGGAGATCGGCGTCTTCACGGCGGAGGTGATGGTGATGGTCGCGGCCGTGCCGCTCTGCGTGGCGGTGAGGGTGGCACCGCCGCCGCCCCACGACCCGCAGTCGTACGTCGCCGTGGCCGAGCCCGGCGAGACGGCGGCGGCACCCGGTGCGAAGGCGAGCCCGGCGGCGGCGAGCGCCCCGGACAGCACCGCGACGATCCCTAAGCTGCTTCTGCTTCTCATGGCGAGGTCGTACCCCTTCCGATGACGAACGCAGGGGTGCGGGCACTGCGTGGAGGACGCGTCCCTGACGACGCGTTTCTGACGGCCCATCAAGCGGACCGGTGCTTATTGACGCGCATTCTTCACAAGAGCACAAGGGTCATGTGTGAGGAGCCCGGCGCATCGTGCTCGCGCCGGGCTCCCCCTGCTCGTTCGACGGGGTCAGCCCGCCGTCACCGCGACCCGCAGCTGCCCGTCGGGGCCCGCGAGCAGCACCGGGGTCTCCGGCCCGCCCAGGTCCCGCACCGCCGCGCGGTCCGCCGCCGAGGCGGCCTCGGCGGTGGAGACGACCGCCGCGGCCTCCAGGGACTGGGCGCCGCTGGCGACGGCCATGGCGACCGCCGTCTGGAGCGCGCTCAGCTTGAGCGAGTCGAGGTCGACGGTGCCGGCGACATAGGTGCGCCCCGTCTCGTCCCGTACCGCCGCGCCCTCCGGCACTCCGTTGCGGGCGCGGGCGCTGCGCGCCAGCGTGATGATCTTGAGGTCCTCGGCGCCGAGGTCGTCGTGCTCGCGGTTGAGTGTCATGATCCGAGGATAGGTCGGGGCGGGGCGGCCACGGGGGCGGGTCTCAGCCCTGGGCGGCCTTGGCGAACTTCTCCACCGCCGTCTTGGCGAGGGCGTCGAAGTCCTTGTGGCCGGTGGCGTCGCTGGCCGGGTCGAACGCGAGGCGGGTCACGCCGCTGCCCTGGCGGGCGACGAGGAGGTCGACCTGGGTCGTGTACCCCATGTCGGGCATGGTGACCGTCACGCGGAAGGCGTGCGCCTCCTCGGCGCCGGCCGGGGCGGTCAGCTTCTTGACCGTGCCCTTCAGCTTCATGCCCTCGGCCGTGGTGTTGAAGGAGGTACAGCCGTCGGCGGCGGCGCCGACCGCCTTGGCGAAGTCGGCCGCGCCGGTGCCCGGGAAGGTGAGGACCTGCTGGTCGAGCGTGGTGTTCTTGCCCTGAGTGAAGTGGAGGTCCGCGCCGGTCGTCGCGCCCTTGACGGCCGGGGCGAACAGGTCGGTGACCGCCACGCACTCGGCCTTGTCGGCCTTGCCGAAGGCCGGGCCGTTCTCCACCTTGCCGGCCTTCCAGCCCGCCGGCAGGTCCTTGGCCTCAAGGGCGGCGGCCTTCATCTGGGCGTCGGTCAGCGGGCCGGCCGGCTGCGGCGCGGCGGAGGTGGCCGCCGCGGTGGCGGAGGCGGCCGGCTTGTCGGCGCCGTCCTTCTTGGTGTCGTCCGCGCCACCGCCGCAGGCGGCGGTCAGCGAGAGGGCGGAGACGGCGAGCGCGGCGGACAGGCCGCGGGAGAAACGCGTACGCATGATGCGAGCCCTAGGGGTGAGGCGGCAGGGGTGAGCACGGCCGCGTCCTGCGGTGACGTGCGGCGTGAGGATATCCGGAGTCTCTGACACCGCTTCGCCGAGGTCCCCGTACCGCCAACTCGCCCCGGAGGCCGCCCCGGGACCCGGACCCCTCAGCCGGCCACCGGGTACATCGCCCCGCGCCGCCCCTCCGGCGACACCAGCCACTCCAGCTTCGCCGCCGTGTCCGCCTCCGCGAGCGGGGTGTGCAGCACGATCACCAGGTCCGGGCGGGCCGGCACGCGCAGCTGGGTGGCCTCGACGAAGAGCGGGCCGACCAGCGGGTGTTCCAGCTCCTTGCGGTTGAGGCCGCCGGGCCGGATGTCCCGCCGCTCCCACAGCTCCGCGAACTCCGGGCTCGCCGCCTTCGCCTCCTCGACCACCGTGCGGAAGCCGTCGTCGCCGGGATGCTCCGAGCAGGCGGCCCGGAACTGGGCGACGACCTGCGGCGCCACCCGCTCCCAGCAGTTCGACCGCGCGCGGTACAGCGGGTCGGTGAAGAAGGCGATCAGGCAGTTCTGCACGATCTCGGGGCGCATGCCGAGCACGATGGCCGCCGCGTCGTTGTACATGACCGTGTTCCAGTACACGTCCATGATGTGCGCCGGGAACGGCATCCACGTGTCGATGAGGCGGCGCAGCCCGTGGCACATGTCCCGGTCCTCGGGCGCGGTCTCGGGCGCCGGCGGGTTGAGCCCCGCGAGGACGTACAGATGGCGCCGCTCGGTCGGGCTGAGCCGCAGCACCCGGGCGACGGAGTCGAGGACCTGCGGGGAGACGGTGATGTCGCGGCCCTGCTCCAGCCACTGGTACCAGGAGACGCCGACCCCGGCGAGCACGGCGACCTCCTCCCGGCGCAGTCCGGGCGTGCGGCGCCGCGCGCCGCCGTCCGGCAGGCCCGCCTCGGCGGGGCTGACCCGGGCCCGTCGGCTCATCAGGAACTCGCGCAGCTCGGCGAGTCGGTGTGCCTTGCCCTCCGTGCTCTCCAGTGCGGTGGCCACGTGTGCTTCCTCCCCCGGGACGCGCATGGGTGTTGCCTGGTGGTACGACCAACAGCATAAGTTCCCGCTCCCCACGGGCATTCCCGAGCCACGAGAGTCGTGGCCATGGCAACCACGACCTCCTCCCCCAAGGCTTCCCCCAAGGCTTCCCCCACCGGGATCGCACCGCCCCCGGCGCCGGCTCCCGCGCTGGACGGCCGCGCCCGGCTCATCCTGATCGTGCTGTGCGCCGCCCAGTTCATGGTGTCGCTGGACTTCTCCGTCCTGAACGTGGCCCTGCCCGTGCTCGGCGCCGACCTCGGCCTCAGCCCCGCCGCCCTCCAGTGGGCCGTCACCGCCTTCGCCCTGCCGTCCGGCGGCTTCCTGCTGCTCTCCGGCCGGATCGGCGACCTGTACGGGCGCAAGAAGCTGTTCCTCACCGGCCTCGCGCTCTTCGGCGCGGCCTCGCTGCTCGCCACCTTCGCCTGGAACCCGGCCGCCTTCCTCACCGGCCGCGCGCTGCAGGGCCTGGGTGCGGCGATGATCGTGCCGACCGGCATGGCCCTGCTGACCACGACCTTCCCCGAGGGACCGCAGCGCGACCGGGCGCTCGGTATCTCCGGCACCATCCTGTCGCTCGGCTTCACCATCGGCATGGTCCTCGGCGGTGTCATGACGGACACCTTCGGCTGGCGCTCCACCATGGGCCTGCTGGCCCTGTTCAGCGCGCTCGTGCTGCCCTTCGCCCCGGGCCTGCTGCCCGAGTCCCGCACTCCCGAGCGGCCCCGCCTGGACGTGCCGGGCGCGGTGACCGTCACCGCCGGTCTGCTGTCGCTGATCTACTCGCTCTCGACGGCCGCCCAGCGCGGCTTCGGCGGCGCGGACGTCCTGGTCACCCTCGTGGCGGGCGTGGCCCTGCTGGTCGCCTTCGTGATCGTCGAGTCCCGGCACGCCGCCCCGCTCGTCTCGCTGCCGATGCTGAAGCGGCGCACGGTCGCCTTCGGCAACCTGGGCGGGCTGATCACCTTCGCGATGATGTCGACGGTCGTCTTCGTCCTGACCCTCTACCTGCAGGAGACGCTGGGCCTGTCCGGCTTCCAGACCGGTCTGGTCTTCGGTGTGCAGGGCGCCCTGTCGGTCCTCGCCGGCTCCTTCGCCGCCAGGGTCATCGGCCGGATCGGCGCCCGCCGCACCCTGGTCCTCGGCCTCACCGGCCAGGGCGTGCTCACCGCGGCGCTGCTCGCCGTCGGCGCCGACTCGGGCGCCGTCGTGGCCACGGTCGCCGTCTCGCTGGCCTCGATGTGCCACCTGGGCGCGATCATCTCGTACGGCGTGACCGTCACCTCCGGCGTCCCGGACGAGGAGCAGGGCCTGGCCACCGGTCTGGTGACCACGACCCAGCAGGTCGGTCTCACCGTCGGCATCCCGCTGCTCGGCGTCCTCGCCACCACCGGCGACAGCCTGTACGGGGGCGTGCGCACGGTCCTCGCCCTGGACGCGGCGATCGTCCTGGTGACGGCGGTCCTGGTGGCGCTGGGCCTGCGCGGCTCGAAGCGTGCCGCGGGAAAGCGTGCCTGACCGTCAGGGCCGGTCGAGGCGGAGCCGTACCGCCTTCGGAAGCCCGGCGACCACCAGGTCGTACGAGTCCTCGACGAGCTCCCGGACCATCCGGTCCGGGAGCTCTCCCACGTTCACCGTGTTCCAGTGCCGCTTGTTCATGTGGTAGCCGGGGGCGATCGCCGGGTACTCCTCGCGGAGCCGTACGGCGTCGTCCGGGTCGCACTTGAGGTTGACCGTGAGCGGGTCGCCGTCGAGCCAGGACAGCGCGAACATCTTCCCGGCCACCTTGAAGACGGAGACGTCGGGCCCGAAGGGGAACTCCTCGGTCGCGTCGTTGAAGTCCAGGCAGAAGGCGCGCAGCTGGTCGGGCGTCACGACTCGGTTCCCTCCTCGGGGCCGGCGGTGCCGACGGGTTCGACGAGCACGGTCACGATCTTGTTCCGGCGGCCGGCCGGGGACTCGGCGGTGAGCCGCAGGGTCCGCCCGTCCGGGAGCTCGACGACCGAGTTGGCGCCGGCGATCGGCACCCGCCCGAGGGCCTTGGCGAGCAGTCCGCCGACCGTCTCGACGTCCTCGTCGTCGTACTCGTCCGGGCCGAAGCCGTAGAGCTCGCCGAGGTCGCCGATGTCGAGGCGGGCGGTGACCCGGTAGCGCTCGTCGCCGAGCTCCTCGACGGGCGGCAGCTCCCGGTCGTACTCGTCGGTGATCTCGCCGACGATCTCCTCCAGGATGTCCTCGATGGTGACGATGCCTGCCGTGCCGCCGTACTCGTCGATGACGACGGCGACGTGGTTGCGCTCCTGCTGCATCTCGCGCAGCAGGTCGCCGGCGTTCTTGGTGTCGGGCACGAAGGCCGCCGGGCGCATCGCCGTGGACACCAGGTCGGCCTCGGCGTCGCGGTTGATGTGCGTCTTGCGGACCAGGTCCTTCAGGTACACGATGCCGACGATGTCGTCCTCGTTCTCACCGGTCACCGGGATCCGGGAGAAGCCGGAGCGCAGCGCGAGGGTCAGGGCCTGGCGGACGGTCTTGTAGCGCTCGATGGCGACGAGGTCGGTGCGCGGCACCATCACCTCGCGGACGAGGGTGTCGCCGAGCTCGAAGACCGAGTGCACCATGCGGCGCTCCTCGTCCTCGATCAGCGACTCCTGCTCGGCGAGGTCGACCATCGCCCGCAGCTCGGCCTCGGAGGCGAACGGGCCCTTGCGGAAACCCCTGCCGGGCGTCACCGCGTTGCCGATGAGGATGAGCAGCTGCGGGATCGGGCCCATGACGCGGGCCAGCGGCAGCAGCACGTACGCGGCGGCGGTCGCCGTGTTCAGCGGATGCTGGCGGCCGATGGTGCGCGGCGAGACGCCGACGGCGACGTACGAGACGAGCACCATCACGGCGATGGCGACGAGCAGCGCCTGCCAGGTCTCCGGGAAGGCCTCCAGGCAGGCGTAGGTGACGAGGACGCCGGCCGCCGTCTCGCAGGCGACGCGAACGAGCAGCGCCACGTTGAGATAGCGGGTCGGGTCGGAGGCGACCTGCGCCAGCTTCTCGGCGCCGCGCCGCCCGGTCCGGACGGCCTCGGCGGCGCGGAAGCTGGAGACGCGGGCCATGCCGGCCTCGGCGCAGGCGGCGAGCCAGGCGACGACGACCAGCGCGACGGCGCCCAGGATCAGTTGTGCGTTCATGACGGACGGACCTGTCCTGTCCCGTCCGGGGTCAGGAGACGGTCGGCGCCGGCGAGGGGCCGGTCAGGCCCTTCTCCGCACGCCAGCCGTCCACGATGGCGGCCTGGAGGCCGAACATCTCGGCCTTCTCGTCCGGCTCCTCGTGGTCGTAGCCGAGCAGGTGCAGCACTCCGTGGACGGTGAGCAGCTGGAGCTCCTCGTCCATGGAGTGCCGCGTCGGGGCCTCGTCGCCCTGCTTCTTGGCGACCTCGGGGCAGAGCACGATGTCGCCGAGGAGGCCCTGCGGGGGCTCCTCGTCGTCCTTCGACGGCGGGCGCAGCTCGTCCATCGGGAAGGACATGACGTCCGTCGGGCCCGGCAGGTCCATCCACTGGATGTGGAGCTGCTCCATCGCCTCGGCGTCCACGACGATCACCGAGAGCTCGGAGAGCGGGTGGATGCGCATGCGCCCGAGCGCGTAGCGGGCGATGTCGAGGATCGCCTGCTCGTCGACCTCGGTGCCGGACTCGTTGTTGACGTCGATCGACATGTGCTGTTGCTTCTACTTCCCGTTGCGGTCCTCACGACGGTCCTCGCGACGGCTGTCGCGACGGCCGTCGTGCCGGCCCTCGCGCTTGCCCTCGTTGCGGATGTCGTACTGCTCGTACGCGTCGACGATACGGCCGACGAGCTTGTGCCGGACGACATCCTGCGACGTGAGCATCGAGAAGTGCACGTCCTGGACCCCGTCGAGGATGTCGCGGACCTGGCGCAGACCGCTCTTCGTGCCGCCGGGCAGGTCGACCTGGGTGATGTCACCGGTGATGACGATCTTCGAGTCGAAGCCGAGGCGGGTGAGGAACATCTTCATCTGCTCGGGGTTCGTGTTCTGCGCCTCGTCGAGGATGATGAACGCGTCGTTGAGCGTCCGGCCTCGCATGTACGCGAGCGGCGCGACCTCGATCGTCCCGTTGGCCATCAGCTTGGGGATGGAGTCCGGGTCGAGCATGTCGTGCAGCGCGTCGTACAGCGGGCGCAGGTACGGGTCGATCTTCTCGTAGAGCGTGCCGGGCAGGAAGCCGAGCCGCTCACCCGCCTCGACCGCCGGCCGGGTCAGGATGATCCGGGTGACCTGCTTGGACTGCAGGGCCTGGACCGCCTTGGCCATGGCCAGGTACGTCTTGCCGGTGCCGGCGGGGCCGATGCCGAAGACGATGGTGTGCTTGTCGATGGCGTCGACATAGCGCTTCTGGTTGAGGGTCTTGGGGCGGATGGTGCGGCCGCGGCTGGAGAGGATGTTCTGCGTGAGCACCTCGGACGGCGTCTCGGCCACCGCCTCCCCGTTCTCCTCCCGCAGCATGGCGATCGACCGTTCCACGGCGTCCTCCGTCATCGGCTGTCCGGTGCGGAGCACCAGCATCATCTCGTCGAACAGGCGCTGTATCAGGGCGACTTCACTGGGGTCGCCCACGGCGCTGATCTGGTTTCCCCGCACGTGGATGTCCGTGGACGGGAACGCCTCCTCGATCACGCGCAGCAGGGCGTCACCGGATCCGAGGACCATCACCATCGGGTGCTTCGCGGGGACGGTGAACTGAGCGCGTGCCTGCCCCGGCGCAGGGGCGTGGGCTGTGGGTGTCTGAGTCATGGGCCGGCACTGTGGCCTGCACATACCTCCCGTCGCAGGGTTCTCGCTGCTCGACAACCTCTCGGATACCAAGCCTACGACTCGGGTCGGACAACCCTGAACGCTTTTTACGGGGCAGGGCCGGGCGCGGGGCCGGGCCATTACCGGGGGTTACGGGCCCGGGCCGCGCGCGGGGGCCGGGGGTTACGGCGCGGGCCGCGCACGGGGGCCGGGCGGCACCAGCGCCGTACCGGCGGTTACGGGTGCGGGGCCCAGAGCGAGGGCCGGCGGTTACGGCGCGGGGCCCAGAGCGAGGGCCGACGGTTACGGCGCGGGGCCCAGAGCGAGGGCCGGCGGTTACGGGGCCGGCGCCGGGCGGAAGCCGATGGTGGGGACGGCGCGACGGAGCGGCCACGGGCGGGCGGCGCCGGGCAGGAGGCGCTCCAGGAAGGCGTAGCGGTCGCGCAGGGCGGCCGGGTCCTGGCCCTCGTGGCCCTGGACGTGCTGCCACCAGGCGGCGATCTCGCCCCAGGTCGGCGCGGACAGCGAGCCGCCGAACTCCTGCACGGACAGCGCGGCCGTCAGCCCGGCGAAGGCGAGCCGGTCGGCGAGCGGCCAACCGGCCAGGGTGCCGGTGACGAAGCCGGCGACGAAGACGTCACCGGCGCCGGTCGGATCGAGGGCGGCGACCTGGATCGCGGGCACCTCGGCGGTCTCGCCGGTGGCGCCGTCCACGGCGTAGGCGCCCTCCGATCCGAGGGTGACGACGGCGTAGCGGACCTTGTCGGCGAGCGCCCGCGCGGCGGCGCGCGGGCAGTCGGTGCGGGTGTAGCGCATGGCCTCGGCGGCGTTAGGCAGGAACGCCTCGCAGTGCTCCAGGTCGGTCAGGCCGGCCAGGTCCCAGTGCCCGGTGTCGTCCCAGCCGACGTCCGCGAACACCTTCGCCCCGCTGCGGGCGGCCCGCGCCACCCACTCCTCGCTGCGGCCGGGCACCAGGGAGGCGACGGCGGCGCGGGCGTGCGGCGGGTAGGCGGGCAGGGCGCCGTCGAGCGGCGGGGCGGCGTGGCCGTGCGAGACCATCGTGCGCTCGCCCTCGTACGCCATGGAGACGGTGACGGGCGAGTGCCAGCCGGGCACCGTCCGCGACAGCGAGAGGTCGATGCCCTCGCCCTGCTCCAGGGCGTCCCAGCAGTACTCGCCGTAGTGGTCGTCGCCGAACGCGGCGGCGAGCGAGGTACGCAGGCCGAGCCGGGCGAGCGCGGTGGCCATGTTGGCGACGCCGCCGGGGCTGGAGCCCATGCCCCGGGCCCAGGACTCGGTGCCGCGGACGGGAGCGCTGTCGAGGCCGGTGAAGATGATGTCGAGGAAGACCGTGCCCGTGAGGAAGACGTCGCAGTCCGGGTCGGTGGGCTCGCGCAGGCACACGAGCGGGTCGACGTCGGTGTGGCGTTCGCGGTCGCGGTCGGTCACGGCGGGCTCCCCGGTCGTGGTGCGGCGGATCGGCACGAGGTGCTGATCCGGACAGTGTGCCCGAAGGGGACGGTGGGGCGGGGTGGACGCGACGATTCCGCGCCCGGGGCTGAACGCCTGCTCCGCCCACTCGGGTGCTTGCTACACATGGTGCCGCGCGCCCGTGGATCACCGGGCGCCGTCTCATTTCCCGGTTCGTTCCCTGGAACGCCCGAGCGGTAGCGCCGCCCGTGTGCCACGGGGGGGCGCCCGGGGCCCGGTCGCCGGCCCGGGAAGGCGCGGGGCCGAGGCGCGGGCCGAGGCGCGGGGCCGGGGAAGGCGCGGGGCGAGGAGGGCACGGGGCCAGCCGCCGGACCGGGAAGGCGCGGGGCCGGGGAAAGCCCGCCGCGGGCGCCCCGCTCCCCGCCCCGTACCCCGGCGCTACGCCCCGAAGTCGTACGCCTCGACCTCCGCCAGGTACCGCTCCCGCCGCTCCTCGTCGTCCTCCAGGAACGACGCCAGGAACGAGTTCCGGGCCAGCGTCCGCAGCTGCTCCGGCGCCAGGCCCAGCGCGTCCCGCACCGCGGTGAAGTTGTCCCCGACGTAGCCGCCGAAGTACGCCGGGTCGTCCGAGTTCACCGTCGCGACCAGCCCCGCGTCGAGCATCCGGCGCAGCGGATGCTGCTCCAGGACGTCGATCGCGCGCAGCCGCACGTTCGACAGCGGGCACAGCGTCAGCGGCACCCGCTCGCGGACCAGCCGGTCCACGAGCTCCGGGTCCTCCAGGCAGCGCAGCCCGTGGTCGACGCGCTCCACGCCGAGCACGTCCAGCGCCTCGCGGATGTACTCCGCGGGCCCCTCCTCGCCCGCGTGGGCGACGCGCCGCAGCCCGAGCCGCGCCGCCTCCTCGTACACCGCGCGGAACTTGGCCGGCGGGTGCCCGACCTCCGCCGAGTCGAGGCCGACGCCGGTGATCCGGTCGAGGTGCGGCCTGGCGGCGTCGAGCGTGGCCAGCGCGGACTCGGCCGACTCGTCGCGCAGGAAGCACATGATGAGGCGGGTGGAGATGCCGTGGCGCTCCTCGGCGCGGTCGAGCGCGGCCGCGAGGCCCTCCACGACGACGCCCATGGGGACACCGCGGACGGCGTGCGCCTGCGGGTCGAAGAAGATCTCGGCGTGCCGTACGCCCTGCTCGGCGGCGCGCGCCAGGTACGCCTCGGCGAGGTCGGTGAAGTCCTCGGCGGTGCGGAGCACGGCCATGAGGGAGTAGTAGAGGTCCAGGAAGGACTGGAGGTCGCTGAAGCTGTACGCCTCCCGGAGCGCGGCCGTGTCCGCGTACGGCAGGGTGACGCCGTTGCGCTCGGCGAGGGCGAAGGCCAGCTCGGGTTCGAGGGTGCCTTCGATGTGGAGGTGGAGTTCGGCCTTGGGTACCGGCATGGTGGTGCTGCTTCCTGGATCTCGCGTGGGGTGGTACTGGTCTGGCGCTCGTGCGACTAGCGCCTGGGCATGGGGACCCTCATCAGATCCTGGGCGACGCTCAGCTCCCCCGCGAACCCGGCCGCCCGCGCCTGCCGCTCGAACTCCGCCGGATCCGCGTACCGCTGTGAGAAGTGCGTGAGCACGAGGTGCCGTACGCCCGCGTCCCGTGCGACCGCCGCGGCCTGACCGGCGGTCAGATGGCCGTGGTCGACGGCGAGCTGGACGTCCTCGTCGAGGAAGGTCGACTCGATGACGAGCATGTCGGCGCCCTCGGCGAGCTCGTACACCCCGTCACACAGCCGCGTGTCCATGACGAACGCGAACCGCTGGCCTCGCCGCACCTCGCTCACGTCCTCCAGCGTGACGCCGCCGAGAACGCCCTCGCGCTGGATGCGGCCGACGTCCGGCCCGGCGATGCCGTGCGCGGCCAGCCGCTCCGGGAGTATGCGGCGCCCGTCCGGCTCGGTGAGCCGGTAGCCGTACGACTCGACGGGGTGGGAGAGCCGGCGAGCGTCGAGCGTGAACGCGTCGGTGACCGCGAGCGGCCCGTCGGCGGCGACCGGCGCCTCGGCCAGCCGCACCGTCTCGCGGTAGGCCGTCGCGTACCGCAGGCGCTCGAAGAAGCGCTGCCCGCTCGCCGGGTAGTGCGCGGTGACCGGGTGCGGGACCTGGTCGAGGTTGATCCGCTGGATCACCCCGGCCAGGCCCAGCGAGTGGTCCCCGTGGAAGTGCGTGACGCAGATCCGGTTCAGGTCGTGCGCCGCGACCCCGGCCCGCAGCATCTGCCGCTGGGTGCCCTCGCCGGGGTCGAAGAGGATGCCCTGCCCGTCCCAGCGCAGCAGATAGCCGTTGTGGTTGCGATGCCGGGTCGGGACCTGGCTGGCCGTGCCGAGGACGACCAGTTCACGTACGGACAAGGGGACCGTCCGGGCCTATCCGGGCGGCCAGTTGAGGCCGCGGCCGCCCAGCACGTGGGCGTGGGCGTGGAAGACGGTCTGCCCGGCGCCCGCGCCGGTGTTGAAGACGATCCGGAAGCCGCTGCCGTCGATCTTCTCCTCCGCGGCGACCTCACCGGCCTCGCGCAGTACGTCCGCGGCGATCACCGGCTCCGCGGCGGCGAGCGACGCGGCGTCCGGGTAGTGCCGTCGGGGGATCACCAGGACGTGCGTGGGCGCCTGCGGGTTTATGTCGCGGAACGCGACCGTCGTCTCCGTCTCGCGCACGATCGTCGCCGGGACCTCCCCCGCCGCGATCTTGCAGAACAGGCAGTCGCTCTGCGGCTCTCCGGCCATGCCCGGGCCTCCTCGCCTCGGTCGGTGTCGCTCTCGACGCCACTGTCGGCGTCACGCTCGACGCCGCTCTCGACGTCACTGTCGATGTCGATCAGATGCTATCGGGGCCGACCGACAACGCGGGCCGGCCACCGGCCCTTCACGACCAGCGTCCGGTGCGGCCGAGCACCAGCGCCGCCGCCGCGGTTCCCGCCGTCGACGTGCGCAGCACGCTGTGCCCGAGCCGGTACGGCCGGGCGCCCGCCTCCTCGAAGAGTGCCAACTCCTCCGGGGACACGCCCCCTTCGGGCCCGACGACGAGCACGATCGACCCCTTCCCGGGCAGCTCGGCCGTCGCCAGCGCGCCGCTCGGGTGGTCGCGGTCCTCGTGCAGCACCGCGGCGAAGTCGGCACCCGCGAGCAGCGCGGCGACCTGCTTGGACGTCATCATTTCGGCGACCTCGGGGAAGCGGGTGCGGCGCGACTGCTTGCCGGCCTCGCGTGCGGTGGCCCGCCACTTGCCGAGCGCCTTCAGACCGCGGTCGCCCTTCCACTGCGTGATGCAGCGGGACGCGGCCCACGGCACGATCGCGTCGACGCCGGTCTCCGTCATGGTCTCGACGGCCAGTTCGCCGCGGTCGCCCTTGGGCAGGGCCTGGACGACGGTGATGCGGGGCGCGGGCTCCGGGTCCTCGTGGACGGCGGTGACCTCGACGGTCAGCTGGTCCTTGCCCTCGGCGGCGGCGACCGCGCACTCCGCCCAGGCTCCCCGCCCGTCGGTGAGCACCAGCTCCTCCCCCGCGCGCAGGCGCTTCACGGAGACGGCGTGCCGGCCCTCGGGCCCGTCGAGGAGGAACCCGCCGACGGCGGGGACGGCGTCGACGACGAAGACGGGTGCGGTCACGAGGTGCTCCTGTTGCTCGACCTGTTACTTGGCCTGTTGCTGCCTGGCTTGTTGCCCGGCCCGCTGCCTGGCTTGTTGCCTGATGCGGTGACGGTACCGACGGCCGCGAGCTCTTCCGCGAGTTCCTCGGCGAGGACCTCGACGAGCCGCCCGGCCGGCAGCTCTCGGGCCAGCCGATGGCCCTGCCCGGCCCACAGGGCCATGCCCTGCGGGTCCCCGGCGGTCGCGGCGGCCTTGCGCAGCGGCGCCGTGACGTGGTGGACCTCGGGGTACGCGGCGGGGGCGTACGGCCCGTGCTCGCGCATGAAACGGTTCACCAGGCCCCTGGCCGGCCGCCCCGAGAAGGCCCGGGTCAGCTCGGTGTGCGTGAAGAGCGGGTCGGTCAGGGCGCGCTTGTGCAGCGGATGCGCCCCGGACTCGGGGCAGACCAGGAAGGCGGTGCCGAGCTGGGCGGCGTCGGCGCCCGCCGCGAGCACGGCGGCGATCTGGCGGCCCCGCATGATCCCGCCGGTCGCGATGATAGGCAGCCGCACGGCCTCGCGGACCTCGGTCAGCAGCGGGAGCAGTCCGCGGCCGCTGCCGGCGCCGGGCAGGCCCGCCGGGTCGTCGCGGTGGGTGCTCTGGTGCCCGCCGGCCTCCGTGCCCTGCACACAGATCGCGTCGGCCCCGGCCCGCTCGGCCGTCCGGGCCTCCTCGACCGAGGTGACGGTGACGATCGTGTACGTGCGGACCCGGGCGAGCGCGTGCAGCGCGTCGCGGTCCGGGCAGCCGAAGGCGAAGGAGACGACCGGCACGGGGTCGTCGAGCAGGATCGCCAGCTTGGCGTCGTAGGCGTCGTCCCGGCCCTGCTCGGCGTCGCCGAGCTCCGTCTCGTACCAGGTGGCCTCACCGGCCAGCTGCTGCCGGTACACCTCGACGGCCGCCGGGTCGGCGGACTGACCGCCCGGCGGCATGAACAGGTTGACCCCGAACGGCCGCGCGGTGAGCGCGCGCACCTGCTTGATCTCCTGGTACAACCCGCCCGCGGTCTTGTACCCGCCGGCCAGGAAGCCCAGCGCACCGGCCTCGCACACGGCCCCGACGAGCTCGGGACAGGAGGCGCCACCCGCCATGGGGGCCTGCACGATCGGATGACGAGAGAGATCGTTCAGAGCGGTGGACATGCAGGCATCGTGCCATGCCGGTGCGACGCCGCCGAATCGATACGGCGGCGATACGCGCAGGGGCGGCCCGCACCCAAGGGGGGCGGCGCCCGCGGGGGGA